>JALSJA010000136.1 GCA_026989615.1 Parvularculaceae bacterium
CGTGCCGATATTGCCGTGAATATCAATTCGCTCCACATAGACCCGCGGCCCCTCATTGACGACGAAAGTAATGTCAACGGTGCGGGCCTCGGTATTGCGCTGTAATTTCGGATTCACATCCACAAAAGCATAACCGGCAATACCGGTGGAATAGGTTATGGATTCCGTTGCCTTTT
Organism: Parvularculaceae bacterium; assembly: GCA_026989615.1. Lineage (GTDB taxonomy): Bacteria > Pseudomonadota > Alphaproteobacteria > Caulobacterales > Parvularculaceae > S012-90. The sequence continues at coordinate 177 of JALSJA010000136.1, forward strand.
CGACAATTTCCGAGTTGAAGGTTGTGCCGGGCCTGATCGGCAGGCTGCGCTCCAGAAAAACCGGATCAATTTTCGAAAGGGAGGTTTTGACATCAATCTTGCCAAATTTATATTGCGGCCCTTCGTCAACGGTAAAGGTAATAAAGAAGTTTTTCCGGTCAGGGGTCAGTTCCGCAACCGCAGAAACGACCTGAAAGTCCGCATAGCCATTCTTGGTATAAAACTGCCGTAATAGTTCACGGTCATAATCGAGACGATCCGGGTCGAAATTGTCATTGCTTTCAAACAGGTTCCACCAGCGGCTTTCCGCTGTCAGCACAACTTCATTCAACTCATTGGAGGTAAACGCTTTATTGCCCAGAAAATTGATTTTAGCGACACCCGTTGTCGGCCCCTCATCAATTTCGAAAATAATATCGACCCGGTTTTGCGGCAGTTTAACTATTTTCGGAGTGATGGTTGTGGCGAAGCGACCGGAGCGACGATAAATCTCAATCAGGCGCTGCACATCCGCTTGCGCTTTGGCCGATGTGAATATTGACCGCGGAGCCAGTTGTACTTCTTCGGTAAACTTGTCTTCCTTGATGCGCTTATTGCCCTCATAAAGAACACGATTAACGATCGGGTTTTCCTTGACCGTAACGATCAGGGACCCATTTTCCAATTCCAGCTGCGCATCTTCAAACAGGCCCGTATTGAATAATGTTTTTAACGCTACATCCAGAGATTGCTGGGTGACCGTCTGGCCGGGTTGAATGATCAGATAAGAGCGCACCGTATCGGCTTCAATGCGTTGATTGCCACGGATAAGAATTTGTCTGACGACTGGCGATCCGGCAATTGTCGCCTGCCCTGCGCCGGGTGATTGCTGCGCGGCGGCTGTCGGTGCTGCAATAACAGCCATCCCAGAAATAGCGAGAATGACCAATCCGGTGAAAACTACCCAACGCCGCAAACAACCCATAACAGATGATGTGATCATATCTCGTCTTCTACCCTTGCAATTGGTGCCGCGACTTTGCTCGCTCGCAACAGACCATTAGCCCAAATTCCAACAGACACCCCCTCCTGACCCTCAAAAGGTCAGTTGTCGGATATCCAACTACCCCCAATTAAACCATCAGAACAGCTTCAAAATGTCGTTCACAAAGACGAACACCATGAGCGTCCCCAAAATGGCAATGCCGACCCGAAAACCAGCCTCCTGAATCCTGGGATTCAATGGTTTTCCGACTATAGCCTCGTATGCGTAATACATAAGATGCCCCCCGTCCAGAACCGGGACCGGTAACAGGTTTAAAAATCCGATAGAAAGGGAAATCATGGCCGCAAGCCCAATCCACCGGGCCAGGCTGATCTCCAGCCGTTGCCCAAAAGTCACATTCTGGATTTCAGCGTCAAACCCTGATGTTACCATCTGTCCGGCCATTTTGGTCATGGTAATCGGACCGCCCAATTCTCGTGGATCTTCGCGTCCGGTCAGCAAGCGACCAAAGAATTTGAGGGTTCTCGATATGCCCTTGCGCACCTCATTCATGGCCGCCGGTGCTGCCGATATTGGCCCATAAGGCTCTCCGGCACTTTCCGGCGCCAATCGCACCCCTATCCGCCCGGCCCGGGAAATATTGCCAAATTCATCTTCAATTTCTGTGCGTTTTGGTATCACGGTCAGGACAACTTCTTGCCCATCGCGCAGCACATCGATTTTGAGCGGCGCACCGGAAGCCATCATCACTTCGATTTGAAAGTCACGGGTAGACGGTACATCTCGACCATTGACCCGAAGAATTTTATCCCCCGGTTCAAAACCGGCTTCAATCGCCGGCATATCCGGCATCACATCCAGAATAACCGCAGGCTCAGGCTTGGTGGCATAGGCCCAGATAAGAAAATACAAAATGACAAAGGCCAGTATGAAATTGGCTACCGGCCCGGCGGCCACCACCAAGGCGCGTTGCCAGACCGGTTTAAAGTGGAAGCACTCTTTGCGCTCTTCCTCGGTCATGGTCGCAGCCATTTCTTCACTGCCCGGATGGGGAAATTGCGTGGTGACAGGCTTTTCTTCACCTGCAACCTGCCCGCCATCCTGCGCTGCAGCCATCTGCGATTTTTCGTCCTTCATTGCCTTATCCGGCATGGAGGCCGCATTGGCGTCGCCAAAAAACTTCACATAACCACCAAGTGGCAAGGCGCTGACTTTCCAGACCGTGCCATGCTTGTCGACCCGGCTCCACAGCGTCTTGCCAAAGCCAATGGAAAATACATCGACCTTGACCCCGCACCACCGTGCCACCTGAAAATGACCATATTCATGGATGAACACGATTAGACACAGAAGCGGTATAAAAGCGATTATCGAAATCAAAGTGATAAAAACAATATCGAGCATTTCATGCGGGGCTTTCTTGAAACGGCAAATTTGAGGAATATTAGCGGCTTATGGCCTGTTTGGCGAGGCTTCTAGCCATTTTATCCGCCGCCAATACCGTCTCCAATGTTTCGACGCAAGGCGGCCAATCAAGGGCTTTTTCAAGGACATGCTCTGTTATGGCAAAAATATCCAGAAATTTAATATGACCAGTTAGAAAGGCTTCCACCGCAACCTCATTGGCCGCGTTTAGGAAGGTCGGCGCAACCCCGCCTGTTTTCAGGGCTTCGCGGGCCAGACACAGCGAAGGAAAACGCTCCTCATCGGGATTATGGAAGGACAAATCACCGATCTTGGCAAGATCGAGCTTGGCGCTCGGCGATGATACCCGGTCGGGCCATGCAAGGGCGCTGGCAATGGGAGTGCGCATATCCGGCGTGCCCATTTGCGCCAAAACCGAACCATCCACATATTCAACCATGGAATGTACCACCGATTGCGGATGGATGAGAATTTCAATCCTGTCAGGGTCAATGGGAAACAGATGCGCCGCTTCAATCAGTTCGAGCCCTTTATTCATCATGGTCGCACTATCAACCGATATTTTCGCTCCCATGGACCAATTGGGATGCGCCACCGCCTGCGCTGGCAAAGCGTCAGCCATTTGCGC
>JALSJA010000137.1 GCA_026989615.1 Parvularculaceae bacterium
CCTTGTCAATCTCACCAATCGTCACCTGGAATATGCGCTGACATGGTATGGCTTGGCGCTGACGCTGGTCGTGGTATTTCTCGGCTTTTCCCGCAAGCGGGATTAGAGCCTTTTTTCGTTTTGATGGAATCAAAACCGGGCTCTAAGTCTTTGTTTTTTAGCACTTCTTACTCGACAACCGGCCTCATCCTGAGCTTGTCGAAGGACCCACTTTTCGCAGAAGTGCTCTAGAGCCTCAATCCTACCGCTCAGTCAGTTTGAATTCGATGCGGCGGTTTTTGGCCAAGGCGCTGGCGCTATAGCCGGCCACCAGCGGGTGGCTGTCCCCAAATCCCGCAGCGACAAGGCGCTTTTTCGGCACGCCCTGGGCGGCAAGATAGCGCACCACCGACATTGCGCGCTCGGAGGAAAGCTGGAGATTGTCTTCAAATCGTGCCCGGCAGCTTGGCCCCAAAGGCGTAGCATCGGCGTGACCATCGACCCGCAATACCCAGTTTACCTCAGCCGGAATATCCTTGCGAATATCCAGTAATACGGCGGCGAGTTTGTTCAGTTCGGCTTGCCCAAGGGGGGATATGGTGTCCGAGCAGGAGCCAAACAGGATATCGCTTTCAAAAACGAAGCGATCGCCCTGCACAGAAATATCCGTGCGATCGCCCAAAGCCTCGCGCAGGGCCTCGAAAAAGCGCGAACGGACCTCGGCCAGTTCCTGCACCTTGCGGGCAAGGGCGGCATTGAGACGCGAGGACAGATTTTCAATTTGCGCCTGTTGTTCGATATCCTTGGCTTCGGCGGCCTCCAGCGCCTCCTGCAGGCTGGCCAATTGTTTGCGCAAAGCGGCGAGCTGTGCGTTCAATGTGGCAATTTCTGACTTTTGCTCTTCGGTCAGCGCTTTTTCCGCTTCCAGCTCCTCGGCGGTGGCGGCCACGGCATCACCGGCGGCGGCGGCGGCGGCGATAGCGGCGGCAAGCTCAACATCCTTTTTTTCTATGGTTGTTTCAAGGGCGAGAATGCGCGCCTGCAAAGCGTCTTTTTCCGATTGCGCCAACCCTAATTGATCCGCAAGGGAATTGATCCGCGCTGTCAACCGCGCCAGCTCATCGTCTTTTTGCGTTAATTCTTCGCCCAGAAAAAATTGCGCGACCACAAAAATCGACAACAGGAACATGAGCGATAGCAACAGCGTGGACAATCCGTCCACAAAGCCCGGCCAGATATTGGCTTCGTTACGAGTACGCCGGCGCGCCATCGGGCTCTAGCCTTTCTTCTTTCGAGTGTCGCCAGATTCTGCGGGCACACCCTCAATCAGTGTGCGGCCAAGCTGGCGAATTTCAGCCCGCACGGCATCGGCTGATTTTTCCTGTGCCTCGCTGCTATTTTTATTGAGTTGGGCAAGGGCCATTTCGATATTGTTGAGGGCCGATAGAATATCGCCATTTTCTCCGGCGGCATAATTGCTGCGCGCACTGGCACCAGAAGAGGTGGTTTCAGAAATACCCGAAAGCCAATCCTCAAGATCCGAGTAAAAACGATTTTGCGCTTGCCCCGCCTGAATATCGAGAAAGCCAACAACCAAAGAACCAGCCAGACCAAATAGCGAGGAAGAAAAAGCCGTGCCCATGCCGGATAATGGTTTTTGCAAATTGGCGATCAGTTGTGCGACAGCATCCTGACTGCTGCCGGTTGAGGCAAGGCCGTTAATCGTGTCACCAACTGCGGTGATGGTCTGCAACAGGCCCCAGAAAGTGCCGAGCAGACCGAGGAAAACAAGAAGATTAGCCATATAGCGGCCAAATTCACGTCCCTCATCCATGCGCGTGCCAATAGAATCAAGAATGGCCCGGGATGAGGCTTGGGTCAGACGCCCGCCTTTTTCATCGGCGTCAAGGAGCATCCGCGCCATGGCACCGATAAGGGCAGGGGCACGGGGTAATTTGGTCCGGGTCGGGTCAACGGAATCGCGAAACGCATTCAACCAGTCAACGGCCGGACCGACCACCAGAGCCTGACGCAAATTATAAATAATCCCGAGGCCGAGAATGGCGAGGATCGTCCCGTTTAGCATTTTATTGGCGTTATAGGCATCGATCATCAAATCGCTGGGGGTCGGGCTTAAAGGTGATAGCCAGAAGGCGAGGGCGCCGACGGCGGTCAAAAACACCAGCATATTGAGGACATAGCCACCCGGTCCGGAAAAGCGGACGGAACGGTCAAGATTGCGAGCCATTTTACTACCCCTGCTACAAACCGGGCCCGAATATTCCCCAACAGGCCCGTACTATGAAGAGATTTCAGGATACGCGATTTCCGATAAAGGGAAAGAGCAAATATAGGGCCATGGGGCCAGAGTCTTCCAGGGAATTTGGTTGAGGCGGGTGGGGGTGGATGGTGCCGATGAGGGGCTAATCATGTCTGGAGCAGTTTTTTTGAGGTTTTGTGACAGTTTTTTTAAGCGCGATCAAAAATGTGGATAATCAATAATATCAATGGGTTAGAGATGTTTCTCAGCAGAAAACCCTACGCTATGCGCATTAAATGCGCCAAAATGCGCAAGATTTGCGCTTTTTGCCTTGCGCATTGATTGCGCACATGCTAGATATGTGACAGTTCCATGACGGTTATGTATCACTTTTCTAACAATATCGGTGTTACATGGCTGGACAGGGACGAAATTTATGTGATGTGAAGGAGCGTTTGTGATGAAAGATCTATTCCATACTGCAATGGGGACTGTGGGTTTTGGGGCCTATACAATTGCGCTTGTCGCTGTGGCCGCGTTCATCCTGGCGCTAACCAGCACAGGGACGGCTGCAACGGACAGTGATGTCCTGATGGCTAATGATGCGCCAATTGCCGATGAAGCTGTAATGCTGGCTGTTGTCGACTAGAGCCTATTCGGCATATCGGAATAATCCCGAGGCTAAAATTATAGCAAAGAAAAACCGCGAGGCTATTCCTCGCGGTTTTCTTTTGTTCAGAATTTATGTGCTCTGGCTATTTCCCCAAAATCAGCTTGCGCGCCCGCTCATGAAGTTCGCCATTAGTGGCAAGGATTGAATCCGCCAGATGGGGGCGGCCAAGCTCTGTTATTTCGCTGACCATGCCACCCGCCTCGCGCACCAGAACGCAACCGGCTGTCACATCCCAAGGGCTAAGCCCGCGCTCCCAAAAACCGTCAATGCGCCCCTGTGCCACCATGGCCAGGTCAATTGCT
>JALSJA010000138.1 GCA_026989615.1 Parvularculaceae bacterium
CCCTGTTTCAGGATTGCCAATATCTGCGTGTCACTAAATCTCGATCTTTTCATGTCTTTCTCCTCGTCTATAAAACGCCGGAGAAGTCTATTTATCAACCCTATGGTTTTTCGGGGGGATTACCCACTATCCGCATCGCTATTTATCGGCCTTTGCTATCCTGCCATGCTCTCGTGACCAAATAAAAGACCAGCCCAAGACCAATAATTCCAAGCCCCATCAGGCCCTCTTCCGGGCGCTTCATCAACACATAAAGCAGCGTCCAGCCGGTAAGGCCAAGATAGATGAGTGGCACAAGCGGGAAAAGCGGCACTTTGAACGGGCGGTGTAATTCAGGTTGTCGCCAGCGCAAAACAAACAGGCCAAGCACGGTGATGAAACTGTTTAGCCCCAATGTAAAACCTGCAAAGACCAGAATTTTATCAAAGCTGGAGGTCAGAACAAAAATCAAAGCCAAGCCAGACTGAAAAATGATCGCCCGGGCAGGAATACCGCTTTTATTGGTCGCACCCAAGGCTTTGAAAGCCCGAAAATCCTGACCGATAACCTGCAATACCCGCGGGCCCGCAAGGGTCATGGCGCTGACCGTCGAGATCAGCAAAATAGCCAGAACAAGCCCGGTAAATTGCGCCCCCAGCGGGCCAAAGGCAGCCTTGGCGGCGATATAGCCGATTTCTATTTGGCCCACCATGTCCTCGACCGGAGCAACTTTTAGAAATGTGAAATTGAGCGCCAGATAGAGCAACATCACGGTCGCCGTTCCAGCCACCAATATTTTGGGCAAAATATGTTGGGGGTTATCCATCTCGCTCGAAAGATAGGTGGCGGCGTTCCAACCGGTATAGGCATAGCTCACATAGATAAGGGAAACCGCAAACGCACCGCTGGTCAGCAATTTTGCATCCCCTCCTTGCGGCATAAGCGGCAGGCTTTCCCACGCATCCTTGATCGCCAAGGCAGCAACGCAAAAAACCACGATGACGGCAACTTTAATCAGGGTAAAGAATGTTTGCGCCAATGCGCTGTCACGACGGTTTCTGATATGCATCATGGTGACGATCACCAGCAAAGCACTGGCAAGAAGCGGGGCTACCCATGGCGCGGGGGTATCGACCAGCGAGGCGCCTAAATATTTACCAAAGGTGATAGCAGCAAGGGCCGTGGGCGCAGCAAAGCCGATGGTGGCCGAGACCCAACCGGAAACAAACCCCGCCCCCGGATGGTAGATGCGGGCAAGGAAGTTATATTCACCCCCGGAGCGCGGTAGCGCCGCCCCCAGCTCCGCATAGGACAAAGCCCCGCAAAGAGCAGCAAGACCACCCGCAACCCATAGCATCAACAGCGCAAAACCGGAATCAATCCCCTGTAATTGCAGGCCAAGGCTGGTGAAAACCCCGGTGCCGACCATATTGGCAATGATAACGGCGGTACCGGCAAAAAAGCTGAATTTATGCATGAAGTGCAAGACCCTCTGTTGGAAGGCAGTACTGTAGGGCAATTATGGGGGGAATGGATAGGGGGCGTGCTTGGTGGAGGTGAGGCGCGAAAAGGGTGGTGGATTATGCCCGAGAAGAAAGATGGTGCATTACGCCTTACGGCTAATGCACCCTTGTCTGTCCTCGTCATGCTATATCGTGAAGTAAAAAATATTACCGCGAATTATCTAATCTATCGGCCTGAAAACCAAAGTCAGGATTACGCCGGCGCCGCCGACGACACCCCATAGGGGGGCGTTGAGGAAGAAATTGGCGAGCTTGGCCAACGGGCCGCTTTCAACATTGGCAATATCAAAGCCGAGCAGCGAGAATATCTCTGCGGTGGTGCGGATCTCCATTGTGCCTTGCTCAAGGGTGGTAATCGCATCCGCCCCCAGCAAGGCCAGACCGGCGGCCACTAAAATCCATGAAAAAATCCGAAAAAGCCCCATGCCCCTAAATCCTTTACGCTAATCTTTAAACAAACCCGCTCTTGCGGGGTGGTTTTGTCCCCGAAGGGCAGAATATCGCCGCCAGCGCCTAAAGGCAAATGGGGCCCAAAAGGCCATTTCTCGCGGGGTTTTTCTTGATGGAATCCGGCATTTTGCGCGTTCTGGCCCCTTGCGCAAACCCGGCAGGATTGGTAAGTCGCCTGTTGCGAGATTCGGTTTTTGGCTTGTTTTCGCAAAGGACAGGTGGCCGAGTGGTCGAAGGCGCCAAAGGGGTCGGTTTACCGAACCCCGTCCTTGAAAGGATAGCGTGCGCTTTCTTTTTGCGACCCCTCTACACCGGAAGAGGACATAAAGCTGGTGAGGACAGGTGGCCGAGTGGTCGAAGGCGCACGCTTGGAAAGCGTGTAGGCGTTTACGCGTCTCGTGGGTTCGAATCCCACTCTGTCCGCCATCTTTGGCTTTGATAAATTTCCTGCTTTGTCGTCTTTCCAGATAGGCTAAAAGAACCCACGATTTTTTGTGGCCCAACCTTCGGTTGGGCGGCGGTTCGAATCCCACTCTGTCCGCCATTTTTTATTACGCTCGCGGGCTGTTTCGCGCTGACGCGCTGCCCAGCGAGCGCGGCGAATGGTCGCCGGGGCCGCAGTCGCGGCCCTTGGTAGCGAAATTGAAGCAGCTCGTTTGTAATTTTATTACGCGCAGTTAGAAACAGCCAAAAGAACCCTCGGTTTTTGCGGCCCAACCTTCCCTCCAATCTTAAATCTCTCGGCTGGCCAGTAATTTATTGCGATATTGGGTCTGGATAACCGAAATGCCGACCATGACGAAGATGACAAAGTAGAATGTTGCCTTGCTCATGGCGGTAATTGCAAAACCGAAAATTACCATATGGGCAAGATGCGCCCCTTCGGACAATAGCAACACGCCGACAATCAACAGGATGAACAGGCCAAGCACTTCATAGACGCGGTTTTGCTCGAGGAAGCTGGCTATATATTCGGCGGTGACGATCATTAAAATACCGCCAATGATGATCGCTGTGGCCATCACCACAAACACATCTGTAAGCGCAATCGCCGATAACAGGCTATCGAAAGAAAATATTAGATTCATGGAGACAATCATCAATAACGCCCCGAGAAACGATTTTTTGGGAGCGCTTTCATCTTCCTCGCCGAGATGCTCGACCGCCAATAAATGGAATATTTCTTTAAACGCCGTATACATGATGAAACCACCGCCCAATAATGTGATGAGAGCGTGGAAATTAAATGTGCCGGTA
>JALSJA010000139.1 GCA_026989615.1 Parvularculaceae bacterium
AAAGGGCCGAGAATATCCCCACCAGATTTTCAACTTCAGGCCGCCCTTTAAGGCCATCCCTTTGCGACGGCACCGGCTCGGCATCGGTTTTGGCTTTTTTGATTTTTCTGGCAATCAAATCGGCGTCATCGGTCAAATTGATCCGCGATAAATCCGCCGGATCCGATTTCGACATTTTCGCCGTGCCATCCTTCAAAGACATGATCCGCGCCCCCGGCCCCTTGATCAAAGGCTCCGGCAGCGGGAAAAACCCCGGCGCATCAAAATCATTATTGAACTTACCGGCAATATCGCGCGACAGCTCAAGATGCTGTTTCTGGTCCTCCCCCACAGGCACATGGGTTGCCTTATAGGCGAGAATATCCGCCGCCATGAGATTGGGATAGACATAAAGCCCGACCGAAGCGCGCTCCTTGTCCTTGCCGGCCTTGTCCTTGAACTGGGTCATGCGGTTGAGCCAGCCCATGCGGGCAATACAGTTGAAAATCCATGCCAGCTCTGCATGGGCACTAACCGCCGATTGATGAAAGATAATTGCCTTGTCCGGATCAATCCCGGCAGCAATATAGGCAGCAGCTATTTCGCGGGTCTGGGCGCGCAAAGTGGCCGGGTCCTGCCAGACAGTAATCGCATGCATATCGACAATGCAGTAAATGCACTCATAATGATGTTGCAAATCGACAAATTTGCGAATGGCCCCGAGATAATTGCCAAGATGCAAATTACCGGTCGGCTGCACACCGGAAAAAACCCGCTGCGGGCCGCTATAGGTCTGGCTGTCATCGCCCATGAAAATGCCGCTCCTTGAAATATTGTTTCAGGCCCGAGGTGGTAGCGCAATCGGGGCATGAGGGAAAGCCCTGTAAATCAGCCTGTTTGGCTCAGTCCTTTTCAGACTTGTCGTCCGGTGGCGCAATGGCTTTGCCGCCACCTTCCCTGCCCTTGTCTGGCCCACCCTTGCCTGCCCCACTCAAGGCCGATTTCAAATCCGCCAGCCGCGCCCCGCCCAAAAGCAGGATTAGCGAAAAATAGACCCCGACCCCAAGCCCGGCAATGGCGATCAGCAATATCCATTGGCGCAGGAAAATATGCTCGATCAGCCATGGGGCATTGGCCTGCATGGTCCAGACCAGATAGCCCATCGCCGCAGCCGCCAGAATGATCCGTGGCGTGCGGCTCGCCAAACGCTGATCCGGGCGCAAAATACCGCGCCGGTGCAGCCGCCATGACAGGATAGAAATTTCAATCCATGAAGCGGTAATCGTCGCAATGGGAATGGCAATAAAACCGATCACCGGAAACAGGCTGATGGACAGGGTCGCATTGATGGCAATCGCCACCAGAGCGGTTTTCATAGGGCTTTTGGTATCCTCGCGGGCAAAAAACGCCGAGGCGAGAATTTTGTGCAAAATAAAGGCCGGCAGGCCAAAACCGTAAACCATCAGCGCCAGACCGGTGGCCGCACTATCGCGATCATTAAACGCGCTTTCGCTGCGCCCAACCACACTCAAGGCATCTCCGGCAAAATCCTGAAACAGTGCCTGACAAAGAAAAACCGGCATGGCGATCAGCGCTGCCGCCGAGGGCACCGCAAACAGCAATCCCAGCTCGAGCCCGCGATTCATGGTGTTGCGTGCCTTTTCCTCATTGCCTTCTTTGACCGCCCGGGAGATTGACGGCATCAACACGATGCCAAGGGCAATACCAATGGCCGCAAGGGGAAGCTGATAAAGCTGGTCGGCATTCATCAACCACGAGATCGCCCCCTGCTCACGCGAGGCGATATTGGTGCCGATAATGGTGTTGATCTGCAAAGCCCCGGCGCCGATAAAGCCCGGCGTACCAAGGATCAGCAGGCGCTTCACATGGGGGGTGACTTTGGGCAGCCGCAGACGCAGGGAAAACCCAAGCTGGCGCGCCCCCAGCGCCAACACCCCAAGCTGCAAAACCCCTCCGGCAAAAACCCCCCACGCCGCCGCCTCACCGGTCATCGTCGTATCCGCATTGGCAAACAGCAAAACGGCGGTAATCATCGTAATATTGAGCACCACAGGGGCCGCCGCCGCCGCCGCAAAGCGGTGCAAAGCATTCAATATCCCGCCAAACATGCCAACCAGCGACATGCAGGCAAGATAGGGAAACATGATCCGCGTATAGACCACCGCAAGATCAAATTTTTCCGGCTCTTCGGCAAAACCGCTCGCCAACAGATAGACAAAAGCAGGGGTCGCCAGCATCACAATCGCGGTCAATCCGGTCAGGATCACCACCAGCCATGCCATAACATCTTCGGCAAAGCGCTTGGCGGCGTCATGGCCGTCTTTCACATGATGACCCTGAAACAGCGGGATAAACGCCGCCTGAAATGCCCCCTCGGCAAACAGCCGCCGGAACATATTGGGCAGGCGAAACGCCGCCCAGAACGCATCGGCCACCGGCGATCCGGACGCACCGATCACCCCGGTGATCAGCACCTGCCGGAAAAAGCCCAGCACCCGGGAGACCAATATCAGCCCGGACACCGTTGCCATGGATTTCAAAATACCGCGCGCCAAAAAGCTGCCCCTTTTAGGGTTTCAACCAAACCCCATCTTTAGCCCTGTTTGGGGTGAAAGAAAGGTGGGATAAGGGCAAATTTCAGGATCCCTAAACCACAAAGCGGGCCAGATAATCGTCGGAATAGTCTATTTCCAGCTCGACCCAGAGCGGCAAATGGTCCGACATCTGATGGCTCGCCCATGTTTTGTAACCGCGATCCCAGTTCTTATAGCGTTTGCCATCGGGCTTGTCCGGATTCACATTGCCGATCGGCTCGTAATAATCCTTCTCCTCCGGCAGGAACACAATATCGCGCCAATCCAGCGTGCCATGGCGCAGCATCCGCACCCGTTCGCCCTCGCCGGTAAACACAAGCTGGTCGTAGAATTTGGTACCGCCGAGATTGGTCGGACCAAAATTCGGGATCATCAATTTGTGTCTGGCCAGCGCTTTATAGCTATCATCATCGCGATCAACCACATTCATATCACCCAGCAGGATATAAACCTCTTTTTCCTTGGCCGCGCGCTTGGCCACCTCTTTGGCGATAGCGTCGATCTCGGCAACGCGCTGGGCCTTTTTCGCCCCGCGATCCGATCCGTAAAACATATGCACCGAGCATAAGACAAACCGAAACCATTGCGCCTGAAACGCCGCAAAAAAGGGCGTGCGGGCAAATTGCAACCCATTCACCAGCGATTTATCCGGCAGCACAATTTCGCCAATGAGATTACGAAAAAACATCCGGTTGCGATTATATAAAAACGCCTGACGCTCGCGATTGCCTTTGGACCCGGCGGTAACATCGGTAACAAAATAATCCCAGTCCGGCCCCAGCAGGCGCACAAGATTTTCCAACGGCTCCAGATCGTCGCGAATTTCCTGCACCGCGCAAATATCAAACCGGTCAATAATTTCAGCCAGATAATGATAGCTTTCCGCAAGGCGCGCCCCGCCCTTGCCGCTATCAAATTCGCGAATATTCCACGAGCCGACAATCAGCGAATTGGGGCGGCGGTCTTTTGTGATTTGATCATAGAGACTGTCGCGCAAGGCCAGCAATTTACGGGCAATAAAATCCGCCTGCTGCTGGTCATAATAACGCAAATCCTTATACAGGGCCATGACGGCTCTCTCCTCTTCAATACCGATAAGGCGATAAGGCTATTATTCGCAAGGAAAAGCAAATGCAGACGTTTAGAGCGTTTCCAGAATAAGTGGGTCCTTCGACAAGCTCAGGATGAGGCCGGTTTTCGGATAAGAAGCGCGTCAAAACAAAAACCTAGAGCCCGGTTTTGATTGGTATCAAAACCGAACAGGCTCTAGTAAAACCGGATTTCCAATGGCTTGCCAAAAACTTCCGCCAAGAGATCAAGGCGTTTTTGCACCATGGGCGAAAACAATGTCTTCATGGCATGGGGCAAAATGAACACCAGAGTCTCGCCGCGCATATCAAATTTGCAATCATGCAAACAGGCGCCGGATTTTGGCGACAGATCGGCCGCAAAGCGCAAGGCCAGCCCCAGACGTTTGGCCCAGAGAATTTCCTCCTCGCCGATAATGCCAGAAGGCATGCGCGCTGGCAGTTCCCCCGGCTTGGCGCGATAGCGATAATAGATAACCGCCGCCAGACTCACCCGCTCCCCATGGGTCAGACCCACCAGCGGCGCCCGCAAAACCGTGCCATAGCCCTGCTCTATCCGCATATCCGGATGGGAAAGCGCGGCAATATCCACCATCATGCTGGCCGCACGGCGCAGGCGTCTTTGCGCCGGGTTTTCGTCCGTAAACAGGCCGTTTAGAAAACTGAAATAGCGCGCCCCGGCTTCCGGTTGCGGCGCAAGCCTGCGGGCATATTCCTCGGCAATGGCATAAAGCGGGTCTTGAATTTTCTGCTGTTTGGAAAGCTTGTCATACAGAACCCCTTCGCGCACCCCGAAAGACGAAATAATAACGCTCTTCGTCTTGGTCACCTCCACCAGCAAACGCAAAACCATGGCCGCATGGGGTAATGTATCAATGCGCCGACGCTGCATGCCGGGAATTTGCCCAAGGCTTTCCGGCGATTGCTGCTCTATCAGGCGACAAATATCGCTTACCTCATCGCGGGTCATGACATAATGATGCAGGGTCTGTAAGGGATAGTGATGCACGGCCTGATGAATACGCGCCAGAGCCCGCCATGCCCCGCCCACAGCGTGCAATTCGGCGATTTTCTCCGTGGTCAGCCAATCACAATTTTTCAATATTTTGGCAACCGGTTTTTCGGCGTCGGAAAGGAGTGGCCCATAATCGGCAATCAACCGCAATGGCCCCAAAGGGTAGCTGCCAGCCTTGGCAATCGGATTTTCAAAATCATCGGAATAGCGCACCAGTTCCAGACTGCCGCCCCCCATATCCCCACATAGATGGGAGCGCGCCGAGGGGGAGTTTAACACAATATCCGGCGCCCCCGACAACACCCCGAGCGCCGCATAGCGGGCTTCTTCCTTGCCGGTTAAAATCTGCGGTGAAAATCCCAATGTCTCAACGCGCCTGATAAAATCCGCACCATTGGAGGCTTCGCGTATGGCCGCCGTTGCCACCACTGTTACCGGCGGCGAGCCCATTTCGCGCAACACAGATTTGAACCGCGCCAGAACCCCGAACGCCATATCCATGGCCTGATCGGTCAGCCGCCCATCCTCGCCTTCGCGCCGCCCCAGACCGCACAGCCTCTTTTCATTGAAAATTGTAATCGGCGCCCGCACGGGGCCGCCAAAAACCACCAACCGCACCGAGTTGGAGCCGATATCAATCACTGCCTCACTGGCTGGAATCTCGCCCATACTATACGCCGCCCGGATGGTTCTAATTAGAAATTACTGAAATGATGATTGGTCGGCGATTCGACAGGGAAAGCCACGCTCGGCATTTAGAGCCTTTTTTCGTTTTGATTAAATCAAAACCGGGCTCTAAGTCTTTGTTTTTGAGAACTTCTTATCCGAAAACCGGCCTCATCCTGAGCTTGCCGAAGGACCCACTTTTCGCAGAAGCGCTCTGGTCAGGGCACTACCAGAAACGAGGTCAGCCCTTGTTTTTGCTTTTCTTCTTGCCGGATTTACCGCGATTTTTCGCCCGACGCAAAGCTTTCGGCGCATTATATTCAATCGCCTCGCCGCGCCCGGACAGGCTCGGATTGGTCATGAAAAATCGGTGCAGATTGAAAGGCTCCAATTCCAGATCATGCCATTGATTGCGAATGAAACTGCCATCGGGCTGCATATGCCAGGATTGCTCTTCATCATTCAGATTGGCAACCATAATCTGATCCAGCACTTGCGAGCGCACAGTGGCATTTAAGATCGGGCACATCACCTCGACACGCCGATTGAGATTGCGCGGCATCCAGTCCGCAGAGCTTAGATAAATCTTGGCATTGCCATTGGGCATGGGCGCACCATTACCAAAACAGGCAATGCGGGAATGCTCCAAAAACCGCCCGACAATGCTTTTGACACGAATATTTTCCGACAACCCCGAAATGCCGGGCCGCAAACAACAAATACCGCGAATGATGAGATCAATCTGCACCCCGGCATTGCTCGCCTCGTAAAGCTTGTCAATCATGCCCCCATCAACCAGCGAATTCATTTTCGCCCATATGGAGGCGGGCTTTCCCGCTTTGGCAAAGGCAATTTCCTTGTCGATGCGTTTATATAAAATCTCGCGCATATCCAGCGGCGCAACGCTTAAATGTTTCAGGCCCTCCGGCTCCGCATAACCGGTGACATAGTTGAATACTTTGGCGGCGTCCCGGGCAATATCCTTGTTTGCCGTAAACAGCGATAAATCCGTATAGATGCGGGCCGTCACCGGATGGTAATTGCCGGTGCCGATATGGACATAGGATTTGGTATCGCTACCTTCCTGGCGCACCACAAGGGAAAGCTTGGCATGGGTTTTGTAATCCACAAAGCCATAGACGACATTGACCCCGGCGCGCTCCAGCGCCCGCGCCCAGCGAATATTGGCCTCTTCGTCAAAACGCGCTTTTAACTCCACCAGAGCCGTGACATTCTTGCCCGCCTCCGCCGCTTCAATCAGGGCTTCGACAATCGGCGATTGTTTGGATGTGCGATAGAGGGTTTGCTTGATAGCGATAACATCAGGGTCGCGGGCAGCCTGTTTCAAATATTGCACCACCACATCAAAACTTTCATAGGGGTGATGGACGAGAATATCTTTGGCGGTAATCGCCGAAAAACTGTCACCGCCATGCTCGCGCAAACGCTCCGGGAAGCGCGGCTCGAAGGGGGGGAATTGTAAATCAGGCCGATCTGCCGGAATAAGCCCCCCGGTTTGCGACAGGCCTAACAGGCCATCCACTTGCAAAATATCAATCGCCGTGACTTTCAGGCTTTCCTGCACCATGCGGCGCAATGGCTTCGAGGTTTTGGAATCAATTTTAAGGCGTATCACATCACCGCGCCGCCGCCGCTGCAACATGCTTTCAAACAGCCGCACCAAATCCTCGGCCTCTTCTTCCATTTCCACATCGCTATCGCGCAAAATGCGGAAGGCACCTTTGGACAAAATCTTGCAACCCGGAAAAACCCGATCCAGAAAATTTTCAATCACTTTTTCCAACGCCACAAAACGCACGATCGGGCGACCATTTTCCATATCGCCAATATCCGGCAGCCGCAAAAAGCGATTGATCTTTTGCGGCACAGGCAAAAGGGCTGAAAATTTTTCCTCCCGCCCCTTGCGCCGCAATTCATAGCACAACACGAAACCGAGATTGGGAATAAATGGAAAAGGATGCGCCGGGTCCACCGCCAGTGGTGTCAGCACCGGAAAAATCCGGTCCATAAAGACCTGCTCCAGCCATTCCTTATCCTCACCCAAAAGCTCTTTGGGCGCGATAAGCTGCACCCCCTGCCCGGCCATCAGCGGCACCAGCTCATGCCAGCAGCTTTGCTGGTCGAGCATCAATTTTTGCGCTTCGGCATTGACAAGTTCCAATTGCCGGGTCGGGGTCAAACCTTCCTGCGATAATTGCGTCACCCCCTCGCGCACCTGCCCGACCAGACCGGCGACACGGACCATGAAAAATTCATCGAGATTATTGGCTGAAATCGACAGGAAACGCAGACGCTCCAAAATTGGATAATTGGCATTTTGCGCCTCTTCCAATACCCGCCGATTAAATTGCAACCAGGACAGCTCACGATTGATGAACCGATCCGGGGATGTTAGCGCAATCGGAGCCGGTTTTGACTGCCCCTCAAGGCTGTTTGTTGAAAATCCGTCGTCCATCAAAAAATCCTGAAACTGTCATGGCCTGAATATAGGAAGGGCAAGGGATGATTTTGAGCCCCGCATCTGTCTTTGGTTTATCACGAAAATTCACCAAAAAGAGTAAAGCTTCACCACAAAGGGAAGAAAAAATTACCTGAAAACGGTCAATTCCGGATGGTTTTTCAGGCATTCACGAACAAAAGCCTTATCAACCTTATGCTGCTTTGCCAGCGCCTCTTCATCTATCAGAGCCGCAAAATCCCGCACCACATGCAATGAACGGCGCAAGGATTGCGCCGCCGCCTGCGCCGTTTCCGGCCGGATGCGGATTTGTCGCGCCGCAAGGCAGGCCTCGAAAACCATGGCCAATAGGGCCTCATCAGGGGCCGGCAAGATGACCGATGGCAGCGCCGCAAGCCGCGTCATCAGATCCGGCAGCACCTCGCCTGATTTATCCTTCTGGCGCGCCCAGTCCTGCGGCGTGCCTTGCCCGGCAATGATAAAACATTGTTCCGCTTTGACCGCCCGATGATAAAAAGCCAATAGCGCAGTGGCATCAATCAGCGGCGCATCGTCGATGAAAACGGTTTGCTCCCTGTGGCTTTGCTCGGGCAAACAGCCGCCGGAAAAAAACTGTGCGCCCATACGCTTGGCTTCAATCTGTAATAGATGGGTTTTGCCGACGCCTTTTTGTCCAGTCAGCACAAAACCCTTCGGCTCTCCCGCAGCAATCTCCTGCGCTAGCCAGGATTGCACCATGGCAATCGCCGGTGCATTGGCGGTTGATTGCAGCAAATCACCATTGGCGGCATTGGTGGTCGCATAAGGAAAAGGAAGCTGGTTCATAGGGGTTGCTAAAGAAACAAACTTGGTCGCTGTTTAATAAATACCACCGAGATCATCGCTCTCATCCTGATCCTGATTGTCTTCCGGTGATTGCTCGAGAATCGTCCCTTCGCCCAATCCGGTTTCCTGGCCGGTTTCCTGGCCGGTTTCCTGGCCGGTTTCTTGACTGTTCTCCAATATTTCCGGGGCAGAATCCTGTAACCAGTCCGCCTGGCCATCAAACGGCATTTCGCGTTCGCTAGGCGGCGCAAAATCATCAAGAGTATCAGAGCCTGATTGAGAGCCCGGTTGATTGCCGCGCCATTCCACCTCTGGATATTGCAAATCGCCATCGGCCTGACGATTAAACGGATTGCGAATGCGGCGGCGCTCGGGGTCTCCGCCCAGCCCCTCCTGCCCCGGCAGAATGGCGATATTTTCCACCCGCTCACGAATAGCCCCATAAAGCGATGACGGGGCAATATTCCAGCGATCCGAGCCGTTTTGCCACAACACCAGATCTTCCTGCCGCAAGGCCAGAACCAATTTCCGAATATCCCCGAGAATAACCAGCGTGATGGTCGCCCCGTCCGGTGACAAAGCCCCGGTTTTAATGCTTTCCACATTGGGGGAAGCCTCGAGGGTCTGGCGAATTTTCGCCCATTCCGCAAGGCTCGTAAAATAGGCATTGACGGTAACTGTTGTCACGGCCGAATGATCGACCAGCGTTTTGCGCTTCCATTCAGCCGCATGTTTGGCCATGGACGCCGTTACAGCGCGGCGGGCCAGGGCAGGAAAATCACCCACCGGCCCGCGAAACCACGCTTCGGTCAAAACCTGCCCGATCTTGCGCGCCCCATGCACCATGCCATCGGCCCCATAGCCGGTGGCGCTATCATAAAGCGTGCCGGAATTATTGGTGGATGTATTACCGGTAATTTGCGCCGCACTGTCGAGATAGCCATTCAGATAGCGCACCCGCAAGGAATATTGCCCGTCTTTTTCCGACAAATAGCCATGGGCAATAATGATATGCGAAACCTTGTAACGATCCGCCAGTACAGAAAGCGCATTTTGATTCATCGCCAAGGCCTGACGGGCGGTAATGGTTTGCACATCACGACTATCGCCAATGGGTAAAGCCATGGGGGTCAGCTCATTGACCAAAGGCCGCACCAGCCAGGCCCGGGCCCAGGGATTATTGCTCTCCCACAGATAGGTGCCGTTTTTGGTTTGCAACACCGGCAATACCAGCGCTTTGCGGGTTTGTGATTCGCTATAAGGCAGCCGCGCCGCCTCCAGCACCTGTTTTACGGCGGCGGGCTTGAAGCGATAGGTGATGAGCGCACGATAGCTATTGCGCGAAGCCTTTTCGTCAAATACCGCAAAATCTTCTTCCATGGCCGGAAGATCTTGCGGGGTCAGCACCACCGCCTGCTTGCCAAACTCCATGAACAGGCCTGTGCTTGGCGCCTCCTGCCCAAGGGCAAGGCGCGGTAGATAGATCCAGTCATCTTCTGCGGTAAGCCGACGCAGGAGAATATCCATAGCCTGACGACGCCCCTTATTACGGGCTGCATTTTGCGCGGCGGCGGTCGTCTCGGCCTGCGCTTCCACCGGCACCTTGGCCACCACAAAGACCGAATCGCCATTGCCTTGCGCAAAGCCAGAGCCCAGCAATAGGGCAAAACCAATCATTGCGATCATCAATCCAGGGAGCGGTGAAAAATATTTGGTCATGTCAAATAATGGCTTTCTTCAATCCTGTGGGTGTTCCGTCAGGCCTGTAGGCGTTCCGTCAGGCTGGCGAACACCCCCTTATAGCGGTTCCGCCCGCACCCTGCACCCCAATAGCACCAGTTTTTGCCATTAAATTCTGGCTGGATTCTGCTTGCATTTTGGCAGGAATTGCCTCTTTTGCCTTCCCAACCCCCTTGAATTCGGGCTAAGCCCCCTCCTGACCAGCCTTTATTAAGAGAATAAAACCCATGAGTGATGCCTATAAGAAAGCCGGGGTCGATATTGATGCAGGCGAACGCCTGATCAAAGCCATCGGCCCGCTGGCCAAAGCCACCGCTCGCCCCGGCGCCGATGGTGCCCTTGGCGGTTTTGGCGGGTTGTTTGACCTGAAGGCCGCCGGATTTTCTGACCCCATTCTGGTGTCCGGCACCGACGGGGTTGGCACCAAGCTGAAGCTGGCCCTCGCCATGAATTGCCATGACACGATCGGTATTGATCTCGTGGCCATGTGCGTCAATGACGTCTTGGCGCAAGGGGCGCTGCCTTTGTTCTTTCTGGATTATTTTGCCTGTGGCAGACTTGATGTGGATGTGGCCACGCAAGTCGTCAGCGGCATTGCCGAGGGCTGCAAACAGGCCGGCGCGGCTTTGATTGGCGGCGAGACCGCAGAAATGCCCGGCATGTATGCGGGCAGTGATTATGACCTCGCCGGCTTTTGCGTTGGCGCGGTGGAGCGCGATCATTTGCTGCCCTTGCATGAGGGCAGCCAAAAAATGCAGGCGGGCGATGCCCTTATCGCTCTTGCCTCATCCGGCCCCCATAGCAATGGCTATTCGCTCATCCGGAAAATTCTTGATGAATGCGGCGCCGATATCAAAGCCCCTGCCCCTTTTGATGAAACCACCCGCCTTGGCGAGGCTCTGCTTGCGCCCACGAGGATTTATGTGAAGGCCCTGACACCTTTGCTGCAAGAACGCCTCATCAAGGGCTTTGCCCATATTACCGGCGGCGGGCTGACCGATAACCTGCCCCGTGTGCTACCCAAAGGGCTTGCACCGGAACTTGAGAAAGCCGCCCTTACCTTGCCGCCTTTATTTGCATGGCTGAAACAGCAAGGCGATTTGCGTGACGCCGATATGTGGCGCACCTTTAATTGCGGTATTGGCGGGGTTGTGGTGGTGGCGGAAAATAATCTCGGCCCGGTCATGGCGACCCTAGAAAAAACCGACACCGCCCCGCGTCTCATTGGCCGATTGAAAGCGGTTTAGCCATGGTTGAGGTCGCGGTTCTCGTCTCCGGTTCCGGCTCTAATTTGCAAGCCCTGATCGATGCGGCCAAAGCGCCGGACTATCCGGCCAATATTGCTTTGGTCATTTCCAACCGCCCGGGAGTCAAGGCGCTGGAGCGCGCGGCACAGGCTGATATTCCCCATCTGGTGATTGACCATAAGGCCTTTGACAGCCGCGAGGCTTTTGAAGCGGTGCTCCACGACACGCTGCGCGCCCATGAGATTGATCTCATCTGTCTGGCCGGCTTCATGCGGGTCCTGACCGGCGGGTTTGTAGCCAAATGGCCCAAACGGATTTTGAACATCCACCCCTCCCTATTGCCCGCCTTCAAAGGCTTGCATGTCCAGCAACAGGCGCTGGATGCGGGGGTCGAAAAATCCGGCTGCACGGTGCATTATGTGACCGAAGGCCTGGATGACGGGCCGGTGCTGGGCCAGCGCCAAGTGCCGGTGCTGGAAGGCGACAATGTAGAGACCCTCTCGGCCCGCATATTGCGCGAGGAACATATTCTCTATCCGCAAGTTTTGCGGGAAATTGCGAAAGCTCTTAAATCACGCTCTTGATGGAATTATCCTCATTCATCAGCACCACGGTCGGGTGATAGTTTTTTGCCTTTTCCGCTTCCACCTGGCCGAAGGCGGCAATGATAATCCTGTCGCCGGGCTCGGCCAATCGCGCCGCTGCCCCGTTCAGCATGAAACAGCCGGAGCCGCGCTCGCCCGCAATGGCATAAGTGGCATGGCGCTGGCCATTGGTGATGTTCCAGATATCCACATGCTCATAGGGCAAAATACCCGCCGCATCGAGAATATCCGCATCGATGGCAATCGAGCCTTCATAATGCAGATCGGTCATGGTGACCGTGGCGCGATGGATTTTGGCTTTCAGCATTTTGAGCAGCATGGGGCCCCTTTCTCCAATCATGGTCTCCGACAGCTATTGCGTTGCAACAAATATAGCATTTCTGCGGTGCCTGCACCAGTAACGCCCTTGCGAACTTACCCATCTTTCGAGCATTTTTGGCGGCAAGACGGGGGAAATGCGCGATAATTGGCTGCTTTGTGTGGCGTCCTGACTATGTGCGTTGTTCTTCCCCCGCTCGCGGGGGAAGAAAACCAGGAAGCGCTTCGCCTTTTGCCCCTCTCCCCATTGTTATCTTGTTTTACCGCAAAGCCGCTTTAGTCTCGCGCAAAAATCCTCTAATCCATGACCATCGCACTCTCTGAAGGATCCCTTTCCATGAACCAAGAAATCGTCCGTGATTATTACGGCAAGACCTTGCAGACAACAGACGATCTCCAGACCGATGCCTGTTGCACCTTTGAGGACATGCCGGAATTTCATAAAAAACTTCTCGCCCGCATTCATGATGAGGTGATGGCCAAATATTATGGCTGCGGGTTAATCGCGCCGCTGGAACTGGAAGGGGCGCGGGTGCTGGATCTGGGCTCCGGCTCGGGGCGCGATGTTTACGCCCTCGCGCAAATGGTCGGGGCGCGCGGCGAAGTTGTCGGCATTGACATGACCGATGAGCAATTGGCGGTGGCGCGCAAACATCAGGACTGGCACGCAGAAAAATTCGGCTTTGCCAATGTGCGGTTCTTGAAAGGCGAAATTGAAAAGCTCGACCAACTGGATTTGCAGCCCGGTTCTTTTGATGTTGTCGTCTCCAATTGCGTTATCAATCTTTCCACCGACAAGCCTGCCGTCTTGCGCGCAGTGAAAAATCTTTTGAAACCCGGCGGGGAATTTTATTTCTCCGATGTCTATGCGGACCGTCGCCTTGAAGAGACAATCAAAAATGATCCGGTGCTCTATGGGGAATGTCTGGGCGGCGCGCTTTACTGGAATGATTTTCTGAATCTTGCCAAAGTAACGGGCTTTGCCGATCCGCGTCTTGTAACGGACCGCCCTTTGGGCATTGAAAAACCGGCCCTGCAGGAAAAACTGGGTGACGCCAAATTTTTCTCCGCCACCTATCGCCTGTTCAATATTGAGGGGCTGGAGCCTGCTTGCGAAGATTATGGTCAAGCGGTTGTCTATAAAGGCACGGCGGAACATGCCCCCCACAGCTTTATGCTTGATGCCCATCATGTGATGGAAACCGGAAAAATATTTCCCGTCTGTGGCAACAGCTATCGCATGCTGGCCGAGAGCCGTTTTGCCCGCCATTTTGAATTTCATGGATCATGGGACAGGCATTATGGCATTTTTGCCGATTGCGGCGTGGATCTGCCTTTCAATCAGGGCCAGCAAAGCAAAAATACAAATGGTTGCTGCTAGGGCATTTTGCCTATAGTCTTTATCCTGTAAAAGGAAAGCAGGAGAGAGACACCATGATTTTCCGCCCTATCCATGTTTTGCACCGCCTGTTGGCGCTGCCATTGGCTGCATGTATGGCTGTCACCCATGCACATGCCTTGCAATCCGAAATAGCGCCTTTGCCGGAAATATTGCCAAACCTGCAACGGATCAACAGCATCGCCGAGGGCGTTCTTCTGCGCGATAATGTGCCCATTGACGAAAATCGCGATGGCAAGGTGACCATCACTTTTGATCCTGCTTCAAATTATATGCCAACCCGTCATGACCAGCTTTTGAACAATAAAGACCTTGAGCCTTTCGGCATGATGTCCTTTCCCGACCTGCTGGTGCAGGAATGTGGCACCAATCTGAATTACCCTTCCCGATGTCTGCTTCCGGCCTTGGGCAATGATAATTATGCCGCCTATATCAAAGGCCGCAATGCCAGTTTTTCCTTCGATCCAAAAGCCACTGCATTTTCCGTCAATATTTCCCCGCTGAGCAAGAACAGAACCACACTGGCCACGCTTACGGTTTATGATGCCATGGAAAATGTTCTTGGCACACGGGAAATAACTGTTTTCAATACCGATCCCTCCTGGACCTCCATTGCTTTTTCCTTGCGCGGGCAAAACGCCAACCAAATTTCCTTTGTCACCCTTGAAATGAGTGATGGCAGTGACGGTTTTCTGGTCGACAATATTGTCATTGCCCGTCTTGTTGATAATGATGGCCGGGTATTGGAACTGGATCGGGAGACCCTTGCGCGCCCTTCCATTCGGGACGAAATCCGCCAGACCCTGAAAGAACAGATGGCCAGTGGCGCCCGCCCGCCCATTGCCGAGCGCAATATTCGCAAAACCGGGCGCCCGGTACGCGAAGGCTTCAAAGCCGCCGAGATTGATCGCTTGGCCATTGACTGGAGCCGCGCCAAAACCTTTGCCGCACGGTTAAAGGATGCCGGTGTCTCGCGCCCCGGCGTGATCGCGCGCGCCGACCGCGACCGGGTTGAACTGCCCATTCTGGTTCCAGCCCGCGTGACAAAGGATCCGATGATTTTGGCCAAGCCCGATTTTTATTATGCCACCATTAGCGGTGATGGTTGGTTCATCAATATTCACGGCACCCGTCTGACCTATCGCCGGGCCGTGTTTTATGGCGGCCCTGATGAAAGCCCCAGCAGCGATATAGAGTTTTTTGATACCGAAACCGGCATTGCCACCAGCTTTGCCTTGTTTGGCGCCCATTATGCGGTCTCCCTCACCTGCGATACAGTGGAAACCCAAACCCTGTGCGCTGACCAGACATTTCTGGCATCATGGATAGATGATCTCGTGCCCTCCCTTGGGGCCCCGGCGGGAGAAGAATAATGCGCAGTTTTATTATATTCCTCTTCTTATTGGCTTTGGCGGCGGCGGCTTATTTTTTCTATTTTCGCGACAGTCCGAACGAAGCCCCCGTTGAATCCCCAACCGAAACCGCACCGGAAGCACCCGCTGATGACGTGCCTTCAGAGGAACCGCCAATCGAGGAAACCCCCGACGAGGCCAGCAATGATGAAGGCCCTGCCGAGGAAACGCCGGACAGCCCTTATAAATTTCCCTTTGAACCGGCCGGCGCCCTGATTCCCGACACAGTCTATGGTGGTCCATCCGGTCCGGTTGGCTCCATCGCCATTGAAAACCCCGACCTTGCGGTTCTCTCGCCCAATATGCGCTTTCCTTTCCAGCAAGGTCCGGCCTTTGCCAATTCTCAGGTCTTTATGTATGGCGGTGCGGGCCGTGATGCCTTTGCCGGCAGTGGCGGCACTATTCCTTTTCCATGGGATCAACATCCGGCCCCGCTATCGCCTTACAATCAAGGAGACCCGCGCAATTACGATTATCCATGGCGGGACAATTTTTGCGAGACACGCAGCCACAGCACGTCCTTTTGCGCCTCTGGCAAGGGCCATCAGGGACAGGATATTCGCCCCGCCACCTGTAACAATAATAGCCATAAAGTGGTTGCCACCGAAGACGGGGTGATTGCCTATGTGGGCAATGTCGAGTTGAATATTATCGGCGCCGAAACCGGCATTAATTACCGCTATCTGCATTTGCAGCGCCCGCTCGATCCCGGCCTTGGTTGCGACTATAAAAATGACGGTTGTCGCGGCGTTGCCATTAGCAAGGGACAGGTGCTGGGTGTCGTTTCCAATCTCTCCGGCTATTCAAGCAGCACCGACAGCTTTCTGCGCCAGACCACATCGCATTTGCACTTTGAAATGTGGGCATCGGAAATTGAACGCATCAACCGCAAAGGCAGTGGCGGCATTGGGGTTATCGCACCCTATGCGGATCTTGTTTACGCCTATAACAGATTGCTGGAAGACAATCCCGATCAATATGCGCCACAGCAAATGGATGCGAGCTGCGATTTTGTGAATTGAGGCAAAAAGCCCCCCTTGCACCTTGGCCATTCTCCGATAGACTATCTCGGGCCCAAGGCGTGTCCGAGGCTAGAGCACTTCTGCGAAAAGTGGGTCCTTCGGCAAGCTCGGGATGAGGCCGGTTTTCCGGCAAGAAGTGCTCAAAAACAAAAACTTAGAGCCCGGTTTTGATTCCATCAAAACGAAAATAGGCTCTAGTCAAGGAGTGTTTGTTTCGTGGTTTATACTTTGATGCGGCCAGCCAGTCATTTTTCAATAAAAATGACCTGTTTCCTGGCTCTGTCCTTTGTTTTTCAGTTTTTAACCCCTGAAATGGCTCTGGCACAATCAGCGCCAACCATAAGCCAGCTGGTTGCGGCCGAAAATCGCGGCCAAGCCCCGGCGATAGGCAAGACCCAGACCGTAGCCAAACAATTGGCCGCCCCGTCCCGGGATTTTCGCCAGGCACGGCAGGTGCGCGTTCCCATCGATTGGGCCGCAGCAAAAAAAGCAACCATTGCCTATCAGCGCGCCGGGCGCATGCCAAAGGCCGCTTTGGCGCAATCGGTCATGGACGAGATTGCCATGCCGATCATTGTTCCGGAAAAAATGCCGGCCAATGGACACGTCTTTGGCAAGGATTATTATTACCACGCAATTTCCCGCCATGATGGCTATTCCGTCTCCGTTCACGGCACTTGTGTTCTGTCAGAAATTCGCTCACCGGGAGACAAAAAAGCCGCCGCTGATGGCATGCAAATTTTCCAGACCGAAGACGGCATGGCAGCAAGCTTTTCGCTTTTTGGAGCGGCCTATAGTGTGATGATGGTGTGTGATGATCCGGCCGGTGATAGCCGTTGCAAAAGCACAGCCTTTATGAAGAAACTTGTCGATAGCATGGTGGTACAGATTGGAGGCGGGAAATGATTAAGCCGCGCAGTTTTTTGCTTGTCTTGGCCTCTTTGTTTTTGCTCGCCTGCGAAAGCGGCGGCGGTGGTGGTGGACCGATCATCACGCCCCCCACAGGCAGCACCGGCACACCCTTGTTTTTCACCTATGACCCGCCCGGGGATTTAATCGACGGCACGGGCCGCGGCGTAACCTCTGTCGGCGTCACGGATACAGCCATTGTCGCGCCGGGCATGCGCTTTCCCATTGAGAGCGGGCCGGCCTATGCCAATAGTCAGGTCTGGGGCCATGGTGGTGCCGGAGGGTCTATTTTCGGGCCGTCCTATCCTCCTGCCCCCGGTGGAACGCAAGGGGATGCCGCCAATTATTCTTACCCATGGAAAGATAATTTTTGCGAAAATCGCGGCTGGAATGCCCCCAAATGTCCGGCAGGCAAAGGCCATCAGGGACAGGACATTCGCCCTTCGACCTGCGAGGTCAACAAGCATTGGGTTGTGGCAACGGAAAATGGACGCATTGGCGTCGTTGGCACTGTCTCCGTGGAACTTGTCACCGATACCGGACAGGTCCATCGCTATTTGCATTTGCAACGACCACTGGCCCCCGGCATTGTCTCCGGCGCCCGCGTTGGCAAAGGACAAAAGATAGGCCGTATCTCCAATATTACCGGACGAAAATCCGATGGCAGCTTTGTCCGTGGCACCACTGTGCATCTGCATTTTGAAATATGGGACGGCAATTCCGACGGCTCGCGCAATTACGGCGTCGGCCCGCTACCGCTTTATACAAGTCTGGTAGACAGCTATAAACGGCTTTTGCGATCAGACCTGCAAAGCAATTTCAAGAAACCATTGGTACAACCCTGCCACACCCATTGACGGGGCTTGGCCCTAGAGCTCGGTTTTGATTCCATCAAAACCGGATAGGCTCTAGCTGAAATGCAGGATGATTTGCCTCTGTTGCGAGGCGTTTCTGTGTTCAAACAGATAAAGCCCCTGCCAAGTGCCGAGCAGCATTCGGCCTTCTGCCACCGGCACCGATAGACTGGTCTGGGTCAGCGCCGCCTTGATATGGGCGGGCATATCGTCAGGGCCTTCTGCCCTATGGCGAATGAAGGACATTTTTGGGTCATCGCTAGGCGGCACGAGCGCTGCGAAAAAGTCTTGTAAATCAGCCCGCACATCCGGGTCGGCATTTTCCTGAATGGTCAGCGAGCATGAAGTGTGGCGCACAAAACAAGTGAGCAGGCCTTCTTCCACGCCAGCCGAGCGCACAAAATTTTGCGCGTCACGGGTAAACTCATAAAGGCCGGGGCCGTTGGTGGGGATGGTGAAGCTGGTTTGCATGGAAGTGAAATCAGGCATATTGGTCTACAGCCAAGGCAGGCATCTCATCCCACGTCCTCCCACGATACAATCTTCCTGTTTTTTTCTTATTGATGCCCCCCCACTGCTTGAAAAAGAATTCCACATTATATTGAATGCACAATTCATAGATATTATTGACCCATACTTCATCCATCGGGCGAGACTTAGGACCCGATTCCCCCCCGATGATTGCCCAATGAATACCTCGAAGGCTAGGGCGCCCAACTGAACCAATGAGGGGTTCAAATGAAACAAACCGTATCTTTGCTGGGCATTTCCGCAACATCCCGATTCTGTCTTTCACCGCCTTATTTTCTACCGATGTTCCGAGCCAAATATTCATGGGTGCCTTTAACCCCCTAGACCGCAAATAATCATTCATACGATCGGGTCTTTTGGTTAGAATTTGAAACGTATGAATTGGGTTTGCAATCATGACTTCCCAAACCGAATCAATGAAGTCAAAAGGTACACCATCCTGAAATAAATCAGACATGGAATTTACAAAGACAAGCCTTGGTTTTTTCCATGAATTTGGCGCATTTAGAACATCATGATTGAGATGAATTTTCCCTGTCCAAACATGCCTGTTTCCAGATTTTCTAGTGGTTCCTGTGTAATTTTTGTGGCCCATGGCCTGAAGGCGGGCTGCCATTCTCATCGCATAACAATTTGAACATCCAGCGGTAATTATCGAACAACCCGTAACCGGATTCCATGTAACATCAGTCCATTCGATATCTGATTTACCAGCCATATTATTTTAACACCGCAGTAGCCAACTTTTTACATAATTTTTTTGCGCCAGAACTTGGGTTGCCAGATGCAAAAAGTAAGGAAAACTCATGTAACCCATTTCGCCCTAAAGGTAGGGACCGATCGAGAACGCAACCGTTAAAGATAGTTCGCAAACGCTCTATCATAAATTCTGTTGCCATTTGCTGATCCACCTTTTTTTCATTATTTGCGCGTTCGCCAAAAAGATCTGGTGTGAGCGTGGGGTTTATAAATATATCTTTCCAGCTTTCTGTTCCATAAACTTTATTCAAAGACCCCTCGTGGGTGTGATGAACATTCCCATCATTCGAAACTTGTCGGGCGATGCCCCAAAATGCTGGGAACAAATACCATACATCAATCGCTTCTGTGTTAGCTAGCTCCTTTAGCGTATCAAAAGATACTTGATTCCCATATGGATCAAGAAAACAGACCGCTCTAAAATTGTTCCAATCATATGACTTGCAGATTTTTTGTAACTCTTGGCTTGCGTCCCCCTTTATAAATCTGCACCTTTTTGTTATTCCTTCAGCACTTGCACGAC
>JALSJA010000140.1 GCA_026989615.1 Parvularculaceae bacterium
AAAGCCCTATGGGCTACCAACCGCAGGGGCGGGATTTCCCCAAACGCAATCGGATCATTTCCGGCCTGTCCATGGGGGTTGTGGTGGTTGAAGCCGCCGCGCGATCCGGGACGTTGATAACGGCCCGCCTTGCCGCAGAACAGGGGCGTGAGGTCTTTGCTGTCCCCGGCTCTCCGCTGGATCCGCGCTGCGCCGGCACCAATCAGCTTTTGCGGGACGGGGCCAGCCTTGTGACCAAAGCTGATGATATATTGGAGTTTCTGCAAGGCATGGGCAAAAGATTTACCGAGCCCGAGCAAATGGCCCTGCTCGATAATGCGCCTGCTGATTTTTCCGAGAAAGACCGCAAAAATATCGCCCGAGAAATCACGACCGCCCTTAGCTTCACGCCCATCCACCGCGATATTTTGCTGCGCGAAATCAATGCCCCCGCCCCACTCATCATGGATGCGTTGCTTGATCTGGTTCTAACAGGCATTGCCGAGGAACAGGGCGGCGGCCATTTCTGCCTCGCCCCAAATCTCTCTTTATAGCCCAATACCCCCCGGTAATTGCTATTTGCTTTAGTTTCGCTTCTTACTCTCAACGTCTTTCAGAACTTGATCCACTTCTTCAAGTACCGCCTGAAATGCGCCGGTCGGTCCAGCCAGTGACTTTTGCTGACACATGCGTTGCAATTGCACCGCCATATCGCGCACATAAGTCAATGTGTCCGGGACAGAGATTGAAGCCAAGCTATCGCTCATCATTACCGGTCCTTCTTGTGTTAAATTTTCTTTTTTTTGTACCGCTAATACGCCATCTCGTGCCATTTTTTTTATGCTCCTCGTGGTCACGGGTGAAAAGGACTCACGCAACATCAGCACACTCCATACGCTACAACCATAGGTGTAACCGTAAAAAATACAATACCTATTGGTGTGAAATATCTATAGTTAATTGTCTTAAGACAGGGTGTTTTATCTGTTCGCCGTTGACAGATTATGCAAAGGCTGGGCAGTTTCGCGCCTGAATAGTGAGGCCCCGACCTCCAAAAAGTTAAAAAACCAAAGGAAAATCAGCCATATGCAGGTTGTTATAGTTGAGTCGCCGTCAAAAGCAAAAACCATAAATAAATATCTTGGGAGCGATTTCAAGGTTCTGGCGAGCTTTGGGCATATAAGAGACCTGCCTTCCAAGGATGGTTCGGTTGATCCCGACGCTGATTTTCGGATGATTTGGGAAACCGATTCGGCATCGCGCAAACATGTCAAAGAAATCGTCGATGCGGTCAGTCAAGCTGACGGGATAATTCTCGCCACCGACCCGGACCGGGAAGGAGAAGCCATTTCATGGCATCTGGTCGAGGTTCTGTCCGAAAAAAAGGTCCTGAAGGGGAAAAAGCTCTCGCGGGTGGCTTTTAACGCCATCACCAAAAAAGCAATCTTGGAAGCCATGGCCGAGCCAAGGGAGGTTGACCAGAACCTGGTCGACGCCTATCTCGCCCGCCGCGCCCTTGATTATCTTGTAGGTTTTACCCTGTCGCCGGTTTTGTGGCGCAAGCTGCCGGGCTCGCGCTCGGCCGGTCGGGTGCAATCGGTGGCCTTGCGCCTCATTTGCGAGCGCGAACTGGAAATCGAGAAGTTCAATCCGGAAGAATACTGGACTTTGGAGGCGCTTGCCTCCTCGGAGGGCTCAAGCCCGTTCAAGACCCGCCTTGTCACCCTTGATGGCAAGAAACTGACCAAATTTTCTCTCGCCAATGCGCAAGACGCAGCACGGGCCAAAGCGGCCGTTGAAAATGCGACATTCACCATTGAATCGGTTGAAGCCAAGCCCACCAAGCGCCATCCACAAGCGCCCTTCACGACCTCGACCATGCAGCAAGAAGCCTCGCGCAAATTACGCTTTAATGCCAAGCAGACCATGCGCACCGCCCAGCGCCTCTATGAGGGCGTGACCCTTGGCGGCGAGACCACCGGCCTTATCACCTATATGCGGACCGATGGCACCGATATGGCCGGCGAAGCCATTGCCGAAGCACGCCGGACCATTGCCAAGGAATTTGGCGACAAATATGTCCCCGAAAAACCACGGGTCTACAAAAAGAAAGCCAAAAACGCGCAGGAAGCCCATGAATGTGTGCGCCCCACAAGCTTTACCCGCACCCCGGCGATGATGAAAAAACATCTCGAGCCGGACATGTTCAAACTTTATGACCTAATCTGGAAACGGGCCATGGCCTGCCAGATGGCCTCTGGCGAGTTGGAAAGCACCGTGATTGAGCTTCTCTCTGAAGACAAGAAGACCGGATTGCGCGCCAATGGTCAGGTCATTACTTTTGACGGCTTTTTGAAGCTTTATGTGGAAGGCCGCGATGATAATGACAGCGAGGAAGGTGAAAAGACCCTGCCCAAAGTGCGCGCTGGCGCCGGCGCAGATTTGCGTGATGTAGAAACCGAACAGCATTTCACCCAGCCACCGCCGCGTTTTTCCGAAGCCAGCCTCGTCAAGCGCCTTGAAGAGCTGGGCATTGGCCGACCATCCACCTATGCCTCGATCATTTCGGTGCTGCAGGATCGCGGCTATGTGGAGATGGATAAAAACCGCTTCCATCCCAATGATAAGGGCCGCATCGTTACTGCCTTTCTGGAAAATTTCTTTCGGCGTTATGTAGAATATGATTTTACCGCCAATCTTGAAGCGACATTGGACGAAATTTCTGCCGGCAAGGTTGCATGGAAGGATTTTCTCAAAGATTTCTGGACCCAGTTTAATGCCTCGGTCGAGGACATTAGCGAATTGCGCATCACGCAGGTTCTGGACGCGCTTAATGAATCTCTCGGGCCGCATATTTTCCCCCCCCGTGAAGACGGCTCTGATCCGCGCTCCTGCAAGGCCTGCGATAATGGGCAGCTTTCCTTGAAAGTCGGTCGCTATGGAGCCTTTATCGGCTGCTCCAACTATCCCGATTGCAATTTCACGAGACAGTTGGCGCAAAGCGAGCAGGACGCCCTTGATAGTGGCGACAAGGTGTTGGGGATAGACCCTGAAACCGGGCTTGAAGTATGGCTGAAAACCGGCCGCTTTGGTCCCTATATCCAGCTTGGGGAGATGGAAAAAGGCTCGAAAGAAAAGCCCAAACGCGCCTCCATTCCCAAAACATGGGATGTCGCCAGCGTTGATCTTGAAAAAGCGCT
>JALSJA010000141.1 GCA_026989615.1 Parvularculaceae bacterium
GGTCGAGCATTTGGCGGCGCTGCGGGCGATCCCGAATCTACAGGTTTTTCGCCCCTGTGATTTGGTGGAGACCGCCGAATGTTGGCAGGCCGCTTTGAACAGCCCTAACCGCCCTTCCATACTGGCCCTATCGCGACAAAAGCTCACGCCCTTTCGCTTTGATGCGGACAGGGAAAATTTAAGCGCCAAAGGCGGTTATGTTTTGCATGATATAAAAGATTATCAGGCGAGCATCATTGCCAGCGGCTCGGAAGTTGAGATTGCCATGGCAGCCTCAAGCGCACTGGCCAAAGACAATATTTCCACGCGGGTCATTTCCATGCCCTGCCTCGATTTGTTCCAGCAGCAATCTGACGATTACAAACAAAGCGTTTTGGGCAACCGCCCCCGCCTTGTCATTGAAGCGGGCATTCGCCAGGGCTGGGATGATATTCTCTATTATGGCGCCAACGGGAATAACGGCCCGCAGGGCGAATTTTTAGGCATGACCGGCTTTGGCGCTAGCGCCCCGGCCCCGGATCTTTACCAACATTTTGGTATCACCGCTGAAGCGGCGATCGCAATCATGAAACGGCTCATCTGACGGAGGTATTTTTATCATGACAATTAAAGTTGCAATTAACGGGTTTGGCCGTATTGGCCGTCTCACCTTGCGCTCCATTATCGAGAATAATCGTGAAGGTTTGGAAGTGGTGGCGATTAACGATCTTGGCCCGGTGGAAACCAATGCCCATTTGCTGCAATATGATTCCATCCATGGACGCTTTTGCCATGATGTAAAAACCACCGCCGACACTATTGATGCCGGCCAAGGCCCGATTAAAGTTTTTGCCGAGCGCGACCCGACCAAATTGCCTTGGGGTGATCTGAGGGTTGATATTGTTTTTGAATGCACCGGAATTTTTACCGCCCGCGATAAAGCGGCGTTACATTTGGACGCAGGCGCAAAGCGCGTGCTGATCTCTGCTCCCGGCAAAGATGCCGATCAAACCATTGTTTACGGCGTCAATCATGATGTGCTCGGCCCCAAGGATATTATCGTTTCCAATGCTTCCTGCACCACCAACTGCCTTGCCCCTGTGGCCAAGGTCCTGAACGATCTGGTGGGTATTGAGCGCGGCTATATGACCACTATTCACGCCTATACTGGCGACCAGCCAACTCTCGACACCATGCACAAAGACCTTTATCGCGCCCGCGCTGCGGCCATGTCGATGATCCCGACCTCAACCGGCGCTGCCAAAGCGGTTGGCCTTGTGCTGCCGGCTTTGAACGGCAAGCTGGACGGGTCATCCATTCGCGTGCCAACGCCAAATGTTTCTGTGGTTGATCTTGTGTTCACCCCCGGCAAAGACATTTCTGTTGAGGAGGTGAACAATGCAATCATCGCCGCCGCCGATGGTCCCATGAAAGGCGTTCTTGCCTATACGGACAAGCCGCTGGTGTCTTCGGACTTCAATCATGACCCCCATTCATCAAGTTTTGCCCTCAACCAGACACAAATCCTCGAAGGCAAGCTGGTTCGCGTATTGAGCTGGTATGACAATGAATGGGGCTTTTCATCGCGCATGAGCGATACCGCTATGGAAATGGCGAAATATCTCTAAAGCATAAAGCGGGATTGGTGAGGAAAACGGGTATGGGAACCAAAACGCTCGATGATTTTGATTTCGAAGGCAAACGCGCTTTGGTGCGGGTTGATTTCAATGTTCCCATGCAAGATGGCAAGGTCAGCGATGTGACCCGTCTTGCCCGTTCGGCGCCAACCATTCAGGAGCTTGCGGACAAGGGTGCAAAAGTCATATTGCTATCGCATTTCGGTCGCCCCAAAGGCAAGCCAGTGCCGGAAATGTCGCTGGCACCCGTGATTGATGCCTTGCGTGATTTGCTCGGGCGCGATGTGGTATTTGGCCGCGACTGCATTGGCGAGGAAGCCAAACGTGCTGTGGCAGCGACAAATTTCGGTAGCCTCTGCCTGCTGGAAAATACCCGCTTTCATATCGGCGAAGAGAAAAACGATACCGATTTTGCCAAAGCTCTGGCCGCCAATGGCGATATTTTTGTTGGCGATGCCTTTTCCACCGCCCACCGCGCCCATGCCTCCAATGTCGGGGTGGCGGCTTTTCTGCCTGCCTGCGCCGGGCGGGCTATGGAACGTGAAGTGGATTATCTGACCCAAAGCATGGCCAATCCGGAACGCCCGATGATGGCCGTGGTCGGTGGCGCGAAAGTTTCTTCCAAACTGGCCGTATTGGAAAACCTTGTCACCAAAGCCGATTATCTGGTGGTCGGTGGTGGCATGGCCAATACATTTCTGCACGCCATGGGCATTGATATAGGCAAGTCCCTATGCGAACCGGACCTTGCGCCCATGGCGCAGAAAATTCTTCACAAAGCTGCCGAAGCCAAATGCGAAGTCGTATTGCCTTGCGATGTTGTTGTCGCCACAGAATTCAAGCCCCATGCCCAAAGCCGGGTGCGCCCGGCCGATAAAACACAAGCCGATGAAATGATTCTCGATCTTGGCCCCGATAGTGTCGATCGTATCGCCGGCAAAATGGAAAATTGCAAAACCCTTGTCTGGAACGGGCCGCTGGGGGCCTTTGAAACGCCACCCTTTGATACGGCGACGGTCGAAGCAGCCAAATATGCGGGCAAGCTTGCCAAGGCCGGAAAGCTGGTTGCGGTCGCTGGTGGCGGCGATACGGTGGCGGCTTTGAACCATGCCGGAGCGGCTGATGATTTTACCTATATCTCGACGGCGGGGGGCGCTTTCCTGGAATGGATGGAAGGCAAACCCTTGCCCGGAGTTGAAGTTTTAAAAAGTAAATAAGAGGAAATAGTCTGATGAATTTGGATAAGCTCAATGAAATTGCGGTTGCTATGGTTGCTCCCGGCAAAGGCATTCTCGCCGCCGATGAATCAAGCGGCACCATCAAGAAACGTTTTGACAGCATCAATGTCGCCTCCACTGAAGACAGTCGCCGCGATTATCGCGAAATGCTGTTTCGCACCACAACCGCCATGCGCCGTCACATTTCTGGCGTTATCTTGTTTGACGAAACCATTCGCCAGAAAGCCGCCGATGGCACGCCGCTGGTCAAGCTGATCGAAAAAACCGGCGCCATTCCCGGCATTAAAGTTGACATGGGCGCAAAAG
>JALSJA010000142.1 GCA_026989615.1 Parvularculaceae bacterium
CCGCAATTATGCGCAAGCTGATCATCCTCGCAAATACACTCGTCACTCAAAACAGAAAATGGCGAAAAAATATAGCTTGATCAATACGGATACTCTAGCATGAGGCCCTTGACCACTCCCCCCTTTGCCGCCAAGGCTAGGCCCATGAGCGACGATCAGCCCGAAAAGCCTTTGCCCCCCGGCCTTTATGTCACCGCAACACCGATTGGCAATCTCGCCGATATGACCCATCGCGCGGTTTCGGTTCTGAAATCCGTCGATTTCATTTTATGCGAAGACAGTCGCATCACCGGCAAATTGCTGCAGGCCTATGGCATCCCCACCAAAATGCGCCCCTATCACGACCATAATGGCGACAAAATGCGCCCCGCAATTCTTGCCGCTCTGGAAGACAACAAAGCTATTGCTCTGGTCAGCGATGCAGGCACGCCTTTGATAAGCGATCCCGGCTTTAAGCTGGTCCGTGATGTCCGCAAGGCAGGCCATAAGGTTTTCACCGTGCCGGGCGCCTCCGCCCTCACCGCCGCCCTTTCCATTGCCGGCCTGCCCACAGACCGCTTTTGCTTTCACGGTTTTTTGCCCGCCAGATCCGCTGCCCGCAAAAAATTGCTGCAGCCGCTTCTGGCCCGGGAGCGGACGCAAGTTTTTTATGACTCCGGCCCGCGCCTGCCCGCAAGCCTTGCGGATATTGCCAGCCTCGCCCCCGATCGCCCATTGGCCGTTGCCCGCGAGCTTACCAAATTGCACGAAGAAATTATCAATGGCAGCGCCAAGGAATTGGCCACACTTTATCAAGACAAAACTGTAAAAGGCGAAATCGTCCTGCTCATCCACGGCCGGACAGATTCCGACACCCATCAAGCCGATAATCTCGATAGCCTCCTCAAGGCCGCTATGGAAAAACAAAGTTTGCGCGACGCGGTCGCAGACATTGCCGCCCTTACGGGCCTGCCCAAAAACACCTGCTATGAGCGCGCCCTTGTCTTGCGCGCGCACCAGAAAAAAAATGAATAGGCCCGCAAAACGAAAACGCCAATTTGCCGAAGCCAAGGGCCGTTTTGCCGAATGGTTGGCAGCGCGGATTTTACAACTCAAAGGCTATCGCCTGCTGGCCCATCGCTTTCGCAGCAAAAGCGGCGAGATTGATCTTGTCTGCCTGCACAAAAATCTGGTCGTCCTCATAGAGGTCAAGGCCCGCCCCAGCCATGACAGCGCAAAACAGGCGGTCACATGGCAATCGCGCCAGCGCATAGAGGCGGCGGGACAGGATTTTCTCACCCGCCACCCGCACCTTATGAGCCTTGGCCTGCGCTATGATATTATATCCATTAAGGGCCTGTCTTGGCGGCATATAAAAGACGCATGGCGCAGCGGGGAATAGAAATGTCACCGCCTCACCAAAGCGTAACCCCCCTTTGCCCAATTCTGCCTTTATTGTTGGATAAAATTCGGCCATGTTAGTCCTACATAATGAATTATGTTGTGGGGAAAATTCCAGTTAACCCGCGAGGTCCAAACCATGAAAAAACCATCAAACCCCGTCCTGCTCATAGCTGCCCTCGGACTTGCAGGCTTTGCCCTGTCGGCCTGTGTCACCAATCGCACCTTTGGCGATGGCATTGATGACACCATGGCGGATCTGTCCATGAAATCCCGCCTGCTACAGGATGGCCTTTATAATTACAATGATATCGATATGTCGGTCTTTGAAGGCCGCCTGCTGCTCACCGGCACCATCAGCTCGCAAGACGGCAAGCAACATGTGGAAGATCTGGCCCGCGCCTCGAAAGGCATCAACGAAGTATTGAACGAAATCGTTGTCGGCAAACATACCAGCATGGGACAGGGGGCGCGGGATTTATGGATTGACGAACGCCTCGGGGCGGCCCTCCTCGCCGATGCCGCGGTTATTCGCTCCAACTATCAAATCATTGTCTCCAATGGCGTTGTCTATCTTTTGGGCGTTGCCCAAGGCCCGCAGGAATTAAACCGTGCCGTGGAACATGCACGCAATATTCGCGGGGTGAAAAAAATCGTCAGCCATGTGCTTTATGTAGGCGACCCGAGACGACAGGTGCGACAGGTTTCACCAGACAGCGCGCCCGCCGCGGGTGCCCCCGAAATGCTTGAGCCCATAGGCGGCCAAAACTAAGAGAGCCTTCATGCTACGCATTGCCTTGCAAATGGACCCGTTAGAAGCGGTCGATATTTTCGCGGATACAAGCTATGCCTTTGCCCGCGAGGCTCTCGCCCGCGGCCATCAGGTAATGGTTTTCGATCCCGATGATCTGGTCATGGAGAGCGCTAAAATATCGGCCTTCACCCAGACCATCCAATCCTTGCATGATGACCCTGAAAACATTGTCCGCTGGGCCGGCGATCATGAATGGTGCGATTTGCGCAGTCTTGATGTCTTGCTCATTCGTCAGGACCCGCCCTTTGATATGGGCTATCTCACAACCACCTGGATTCTGGAACGCCTGATGGGTGATGTTCTGGTGCTCAATAACCCGATCGAAATCCGCAATGCGCCGGAAAAAATTCTGGTTACGGACTATCCGGATCTAACCCCGCCAACCCTTATCACCCGCAATAGGGAAGCGATAAAACATTTTAGAAAAACCCACAAAGACATCATCATCAAGCCGCTTTACGGCAATGGCGGTGCCGGTGTTTTTCGCCTGCGCCCCGATGATGAAAATTTCAATTCGCTGATGGAAATGTTTTTGGCCGCCCGCGAGCCGATGATTATTCAGGCCTATTTACCGGCGGTGCGCGAAGGCGACAAACGCATCATCCTGCTCGACGGCAAGCCGGTCGGTGCCTTGAACCGCGTCCCCGCCAAGGGCGAGACCCGCTCCAATCTCCATGTGGGCGGGCGCGCTGAGGCGATTGACCTTTCCCCCCGCGATCATGAAATCTGCGCCGCCATCGGCCCGGAGCTGTCCAAACGCGGGCTTGTCTTTGCCGGCATTGATGTCATTGGCGACAAGCTGACTGAAATCAATGTCACCTCCCCCACCGGCATTCAGGAAATCAAAAATTTCGGCGGCGCCGACATTGCCGCCCTGTTCTGGGACTGGGTCGAAGCGCGCCTA
>JALSJA010000143.1 GCA_026989615.1 Parvularculaceae bacterium
CTTCCGAAGAACAGGACCCCCAGCGGGTGCGCATATCGCGCACCGTAAGGCGCGAATAGGAAAGCCCGGCTTTGGTGCTTATCTCATCAGCCAGACGGATAAAATCAGCCTGCGCTTCGCGCTTCATCCAGTCTTTCAACCGCCGCGCAATATGCTCCGGCCTGCCGGTGACAATAAGTTGCCTCGCGGTAGTTCGCTCC
This sequence comes from Parvularculaceae bacterium, assembly GCA_026989615.1. Classification (GTDB taxonomy): domain Bacteria; phylum Pseudomonadota; class Alphaproteobacteria; order Caulobacterales; family Parvularculaceae; genus S012-90. The sequence continues at coordinate 201 of JALSJA010000143.1, forward strand.
GCGAATGCCTCCGGCGGGGCGGCGAATGGTCGCCGGGGCTGCGGTCGCATATTTGTTGGCGCGCCGCCGCCGGCCAACCCGGCGCGCGGGTTCCGGTCCGAGGGTGCCCCTCGGACCTCCGGCATATTTGTTGGCGCGCCGCCGCCGGCCAACCCGGCGCGCGAGTTCCGGTCCGAGGGTACCCCTCGGACCTCCACATGGGCCGAGCGTCCGGGGGTTTGGACAATCTCATATAGCTCGCCGCGAAACGGGATCTGATTGCCAGCCTCAAAGCTGACCGGGCGCGGGGCTTCTGCCAACTGGCTTTCAATCCAGTTTTGGCGGGTGCGGGCAAAGGCGAGGGCGTCGCCTATATGGCTCTTTGACGGGCAGGTGATCTTCACCGCCCGCAATGCCGGGTCCATTTTCAGGATAATCCGCTTGGCGCGGCGATTGAAGGAAAATACCAGCTTTACCTGCCGCCCATCGTCAAACACCAGACTATCGGGCACAAGGGAGCCCCGTGATTTGCGGGTCTTCGGGCGCTTGCTATGAAAGGGCAGATGCATGGGCAGACTATAGCCTGCTTCGTCCCTGGCCGATAGGCCGGATTACTCTGACTTGCGAACGGGCTTCGGCTGGGGCACAAAGCCTGTTCCATGAAGAATGATAATCATACCCCCGATGGCCAAAAGCCAAAGCCTGCCAAAATCACCCCGATGATGGCGCAATATCTTGAGCTGAAGAAACAAAGCCCTGATGCGATATTGTTCTATCGCATGGGCGATTTCTACGAGATGTTTTTTGACGATGCGGTCAAAGCCGCCGCCGCCCTCGACATCACCCTGACCAGACGCGGCCAGCATCAGGGCCAGGATATCCCCATGTGCGGGGTGCCGTTTCATGCCTATGAAAACTATCTGGCGCGTCTCATCAAAGCCGGTTTCAAGGTCGCCATTTGCGAGCAGACCGAAAACCCCGCAGAGGCCAAGAAGCGCGGAGCCAAATCTGTGGTCGCCCGCGAGATTGTCCGCTTTGTCACCCCCGGCACGCTCACCGAAGACAATTTGCTCGATGCAAGGCGGCATAATTTTCTGGCCGTTTTGCTGTGCGATAAAAAGGAAGGCGCGATTGCGACGCTCGATTTATCCACCGGCGATATGGCGGTCTATCCCGCCGAACCGGAAGATTTATCGAGCCTGATGGCGGTGATTGGCCCTTCGGAACTGGTGCTTGATGAAACACCCACCGCCCCATGGAAAGCGGCCATAGAAAATTTGAGCGAAGACCAGCCACAACTTTGCCTGTCATGGCAGCCGAAAAGTTTTTTCCAAAGCGAACCGGCCAAACGCCATTTACTGGAAGCCTATGAAATTGCCAGTATTGACGGCTTTGGTGATTTTTCTGCGATAGAGCAAACCGCGCTGGGGGTTTTGCTGCGCTATGTGAGTCTTACCCAAATTGGCAAAATGCCAGCTTTAAAGCCGCCAAAACGCAAGGCCGGACAAGAGGCTATGGTCATTGACGGGGTCACGCGTGCGTCACTGGAATTGCTGGAGGCCCAAACGGGTGGTCGCAAGGGCAGTCTTCTGGCGGTGATGGACCGCACCATCACCGGAGCCGGGGCGCGATTGCTTGGCGCTTGGCTGTCACGACCCTTATGCGATGTAACAGCGATCGCTTCGCGCCAGAGCCAGATAGAATATTTCTTCGGGCATGAAACCTTGCGCGATGATATTCGCGGGCAATTAAAGCAGGCCCCGGATATTGCCCGCTCTTTGTCGCGGCTTTCTCTTGGCCGTGGTGGCCCGCGGGATTTGGCCGCCATTCGTGATGGCCTTGCTGCCGGGCGGGCGATGGCGCTTGCCCTTGGCAAAGCCTTGCAAGGAGATGAATTTGCCACCCATGAAGATTTGCAGGAACTTGCAGGGGCGCTTGGCGGCAATGGTGATGAAGCCTTTTCGCAAATTCTCCATGAATTGAGAAAAGCACTGGGGCCTGAACTGCCAATACTTGCCCGCGACGGCGGTTTTATTGCCCAAGGCTATGACCCGTCTCTGGATGAAACCCGCTCTTTGCGCGATAACGCCAAGCGGGTGATCCTTGCTTTGGAAGACAAATATCGCCGCAAGGCGGGGGTTAAAAATCTCAAAATCAAGCATAATAATGTGCTTGGTTATTTTGTTGAAGTGAGTGCCAATAATGCCCCGCCGCTGATGCAGGCCCCGCTATCGGAATTTTTTATTCACCGCCAGACGCTGGCCAATGCGGTGCGTTTTACCTCGGTTGAGCTATCGGAGCTGGATGGCAAAATCACCCGCGCTCGCGATGCGGCTTTGGCAGCAGAAATGGCGTTGTTTGAAAGGCTGGTTGCGAAAATAACCGCCAATGGGGTGCTGCTTGGTGCGGTCGCTGATGCCATAGCGCGGCTTGATTGCCTTAGCGCGTTGGCGGCTTTGGCGGTGGAGCAAAATTATGTGAAACCAAAAATTGATGACAGTCTGGCCTTTGACATTAAGGCTGGCCGTCATCCGGTGGTCGAGCAGGCGCTGGCGCAAAATCCCGGTAGCGCGACCCCGTTTATCCCCAATGATTGCCGTCTGGCCGAAGGCAATATGCAAAAACTGTGGCTGGTCACCGGGCCCAATATGGCGGGCAAGTCGACTTTTTTGCGGCAAAATGCGCTCATCGCGGTAATGGCGCAAATGGGCAGTTTCGTGCCCGCAAAGGCGGCGCATATCGGGGTGGTGGATCGGCTTTTTTCCCGGGTCGGCGCATCCGATGACCTTGCAAGGGGGCGCTCGACTTTCATGGTGGAAATGGTCGAGACGGCGGCGATATTAAATCAGGCGGGCCCCCGCTCGCTTATCGTCTTGGATGAAATTGGCCGTGGCACCGCAACC
>JALSJA010000144.1 GCA_026989615.1 Parvularculaceae bacterium
CCCTATAGGATATAGAGTGTCAATATACCCCATAGGGTATAATTCATATATATACCCTATGGGGTATATATGGCGGATCAAGATTACCCTCTATTCCACCGGCGCCAGCTCGGCGATTACGGTTCCGAAGATTTTGGCCTGGCCGTCTTGCAGGGTGATTGGGGCGGAGAAAGTGCCGCCGGCAGCTTTGGCCATGGGGGAGAGAATTTTAGTGGCCTCCCCGGCATCCTCTGCGCTCAAGACCTGCCATTGCACCAGTTCCGCCAAAAGTTCTTCCGGAGCACGCAGGGAAAGATTGATCTGGCCTTGCGGATAGGCATTGCCATCAACCCCGAGCCTGCCATGCATCGCAATCATTGGCGCCCCTTGCCCGCTCATTCCGCTTTCATCGGCCCCCGCCAATATTAGCTGCACACCGTCAATGACCAATTCCCCATCCATGCCGCTCCATAGGACAAGCGAGCCGCTTTGCTCATAGGCGGAATAATTGCGCATGGCCCCGGCCAGATCAAAGCGCCTTATATCTGTGCTGCGCTCACCATCACCGATCATCACATCCTGCAGGCTGGCAACCATAAAGGCGGTATCCGGTCCCTGCTTTTCTTCCGGTCGCATCTCGGCATTCATTGCCACATCGCCAAGGGTAAATTTACGCTGACCGCTGGCGTCAACCGCTTTGAGATTAACCGCCTGCAGGGCGATTTTTTCTTCCGCCAGACGCAAGCGCAGGGTCTCCATCTCCATCTGCCATTCTTGCTCCCCGCCATGGCTGGCAAAGGCGATTTTTTGCACGCCAATGGGCGAGAAGGTGAGGCTGGTTGGATTATAAGGCAGGGTATCGATCATCAACCGCTCGCCACTCCAGGAAAACGCGCCCGGCACTTCATAGCGGGGCGCTTCAATCTCGGCCCGCAGGAAAAACGGAAAGCCGCGAATCTCGTAATCCTGCAGCGCAACCACATTGCCGCGCCCGTGCTCTTCCTCAATCCAGTCGGCGACCGCCTCACTCATAATATTGCTGGCAAAACTCCAGTAAAAATACCAGGCAAGGGCCAGCACCCCGAACAAGGCAAAAGGGATATAAAGCCCCCATCGTGACGGTTTTTTACTTGTGTCCTGTTGCAATTTATTATCTGCCCCTTCCCACTTGTTCCATTTTTGTTCCGACTTATCCCCGCCTGTTAACCCTATGAGATTAAAGGGTTAATAGAATTGAACACGGTTCAGGCCTCGATATTGTCGAAAATTCATGCCTTGCTTTCGGATTCTGCGGCCAAGCCTGCCAGATGTTCTGATGTGCCATCAATCTCCCCTTGCAAGCGGCCCAGAAAATCCTGCCGCGCCATCTTGCCATTGAGAGCAGGCAGAAACTGCACGCTAATCACTCCGCTTTCACGCTGCAAGCTGTCTTTCAGCCAAAACAGCCCGGCATTATGCGCCACCGGCACACAAGGCACATCAAGGGCACGGTAAAGCGCATAGACCCCCGGCTGATATTGCGCCCGCTCCCCGACCGCAATGCGCGAGCCTTCCGGGAAGATAATCAATTGCTGATCATCGGCGATGACGGTCTGCGCTTTTTGAATCATTGTCTTGAGCGCCCGCGCCCCAGCGCTGCGATCAATGCCGATAAATCCCGCACGCGCCGCCCACCAGCCAAATACAGGCACCGCCAATAATTCTTTTTTCAAAATGAAAACCGGTTTGGGCAGACAGACCAGAAGGCCAATCGTCTCCCATGTTGATTGATGTTTGGCCGCAATCAGCGCTGCCCCTTTGGGCATATGCTCGCGGCCCTCTACCCGATAATCGAGGCCGCAAAAAATCTTGAGGCCAAACAGAATGACCCGCCCCCATTGGCGGGCAAAAAAGCGCGCACTGGATCGCGTCGCCATTAGCGGAAAACCAAACATTGTCATCACCACGGCGGTTGCCGGCATCCACACGGCAAAGGCCAGCGAGCCAAGGGAGGGCTTGCGCCTCCGGCCTTGTGCTATTGCCGCTGCCTTCGGGCTTTCCTGCGTGGCCGGATCGGGCATGAAGGGTGTTTCCTATAGAGCGTAAGAAGATCGGTCTGGCGTGATGCCAGATATAAGAATCCTGACCAATCATGCAAGACTATCAGCAGCCAGCCGCGCTCTGGCAACCAGAAATTTGCTATATTCAATCGCCAATATGCGCCAGGCTTCCGGGGAGCGCATCCACCCCTCTTCCGGCACCGCTTTTGACGGCACCGGCCATGGTAATAATTGCGTATCCGGCAGACGGCGGCGCAATTCGGCCATGGCCCGAGGCATATGATAATCGGTGGTGACCAGAATCAGGGTCGAATATTCTTTCGATGCCGCCCAGTCATGGGTCTCCATGGCATTTTCCAAAGTGGTTCTGGCCTTGGCGCCAAGATCCACACAACAATCATAAAGGGTCGGATCCATATCGGGGGTGATGGTTTTCAAATCCGCTAGCCGTGTGCCCGGCGCAACCCCGGAAATCAACACCCGCTCGCCAACCCCTTCAGCCAATAGGAAAACCGCCGCTTCAATCCGCGCCCCGCCACCACCGGTGACCGCGACAATGCCGGTTTTGGCCGTTTGCGTTGTCATATCAGGCAGGGTTTCCAGACTCTCCTGACGGTCAATCGTGCCGACAAAGCGAAAAAACCCGATCAACCAGAACAGGGCTAGAAAACCGACAATCCGAGATAAAACACGCATAGGGCCTCGACATTCAAGGCCCATAGTCTAGCCGAGAAATGGCCGGGGTGCAAAAGAGGTTTTTACGCCCCTCACCCCCCTACCAGCGCCCGGATAGCGAGCGCATCACCGTTTGCTTGGCGCTGACCGCAGCCACGGTGCAAATCAGCAAAGGCACAATCAAAAGCCACACCATAGTGGCGGAATTATTGCGTATTGCCGGCAGGAAATAGCCGCTTGGCTCCACCCCTTGCAAGGCCCAGCCAGATAGCAATAGCACAATGATCGCCAGCGATAATCCCATCAGGGCGCCACGCAAACCCAGGACAAAAAATCGCCTTTGCACTTCGGCGGCAATGAATTCATCGCTCGCGCCGACCAGA
>JALSJA010000145.1 GCA_026989615.1 Parvularculaceae bacterium
AGCCCCATAAACCACAAGCCCATAATCACCCAGAGATAGCCCAGATGCAGCACCCAGACCATGGCATCATTCAATATCCGGCGCGTGTGATAATGGCGCAGTCGCAACAGGTGAATAATCACCGCCACAAAGGCCGCCGCCGCCAGTGCCACGCTTTCCACCCCCAGAAAAATCAACGCCAGCATCACCAGCAATAAAGAGAGCAGCGCTGCAATATCAAGCCGGGTTTGCGGGGTCTGATGGGCTTCCTCTCCCCGACGGCGCAAAGCCGCCACCGTAAAGGCCGGTATCACCCGCCCGCCAATCAGGGAAATCATGGTGATGATCACCAGCACCGCAATATAGAGCGGCAGGCGCGAGGCGGTCATGAAAAACGCCATATCGCACAGGAATAAAATGCTCAGCAATAAAAGAAAAATGAAATTGCGCTTATTACGCGCCCGCAATAACGGCACGGACAGGCTGATCGCCAGCGCCGGAATAAAACTCCCCTCAATCAGAATTATGATGGACGGCGATAGGCCCAGATCGACATTCATCACCACCCTTCCGGCGAGCCATAACAGGCACAGCCCCAGAAGATGCCATTGCCGCACCGGCGCACTGGCGGTCCAATTGGCAATGGCGGTGAGCAGAAAACCGGCAATGATGGCCATGGCAAAGCCGTAAATCATTCCATGAACATGCCATGAGACAGGATCCAGCATGAAAGAAGGGGGCACTACAGCCCCGGCATAAAACCCGCCCCAAATCAGAAGGCTGGCGGCAGAAAACAGCGCGCCCAAGGCAAAAAACGGGCGAAAGCCGCGCCCCAAAAAGGGATGGTCGGATTTTATTTTTGTCGGCTGCGGCATGTTTTTTCCGATAGCTATAAAACCCCGCCCCCTAAAATCCTTTGCCCTTTTTGCCTTTGGTGAGGCAGATGAGGCGGGAGGTTTCAACGGCGGCGCGGCGATGGCGCACGGCTTTTTGATAGGCGGGGTCGGCTATCATTTTTTGAAAGGCTTGCAGGTTTGGATATTCGGCAATGAAGGCCGCGTCCCAGCGCTCGGCAGCAGGGCCGATGACCATCGCCTTGAAATCCCCGCGCCAGACAATCTTGCCACCTAATCCGGCAAAAATCGGTCCGGTTTCCGCCGCATAGGCCCGATAGGCCTCGGCCCCCGTGGCCCGCTCCCCGGACGGATAAACCACATTCTTCTTGAAGCGAATAAGGTTCAGCATCTGGATCGGCCCTTTGATATCGGACGCCAGAAAGGCCTTTAATTGTTCTTTGGTGGGCTCGGTGTGAAACATCATAGGGTCTTGTTACACCCCTTCCCGCAAACCGTCACTCCCCCTGGGCAGATGGGGCATCGGAAGCGCCCGGGCCAATAGTCTTGGCAAGGAAAGCCTCTATTTCACTCCACAACATAATATCATTCTCAAGGGACCAGCCAGAATGGCCCTCGCCCTTCAACTCGATAAATTGATGCTCCACCTTCGCCCGCTTCATCGCCCGAACCATGCGCCTGGCCTGCACGAAATCAACATTGCTATCCAACGTGCCGTGAAAAAGGAAAACAGGCGCCTGTAGGCGATCAGCATTATTAACCGGAGAGATTTCCTTTAAATGTTTGCTGTCTTTCGACAGGCTACCGATAGATTCGCTCCAATAATCATAAACCTCCGATGCTCCACCATAATAACTTCTTGTTTCTCGCAAGTCATAAATCAGATCTGTCACCGCACCGCCGGCAATAATACATTGATAGAGCTCCGGTGTTTTAACCCCACCCATCAGTGCCGCATAGCCGCCATAGGAATAGCCGAAAATGCAAGTGCGGTCTGCGGGCGCCCGATTATTGTCGTGCAGAAATTTTACCGCATCGGTAACATCATCCTGCATCAAACCGCCCCATTGCCCATAACCAGCTCTGGCAAAGGCGCGGCCATAACCGTCAGAGCCGCGAAAATTCACCTGCAAAACCTGATAGCCACGAGCGGCCAAAAATTGCACCCAAGGATCATAATCAAAATAATCACGTGCCTCCGGCCCGCCATGGGGCATAACAACAAGCGGCGCTTCCGGGTCGGGACCTGTCGCCGGATGCGTGAGATAGCCCCGGATCAATGTCCCATCGCGCATTGGTACATCAAAAGCTTCCATATCCCCCATGGAGCGGCCTTCTAATTCTGGCCGCCGCGACATTAGAGCCTGAATATCCCGCTTCTCGAAATTATAAAGATAATAGGCACCCGGATTTTTGGGGCCGGAAACAAATAACACAACCTGCGTGCCCGTCTCATTAAAACCCACAAGATCTACATTTTCTTTATGCTCGAAAAATACATTCAGCGCATCTATATGCGCTTGCAAATCTTTATCAATCAATTCAAAATGCAATCTGTCTTCATAATACCATACACCCGCATAATCTCCGGTAGACAGGCTGCGAACAACACCGCCCACATCAACGCTTGAGTGTTCAAATACCGTTTTCACATAGCGGTTTTCTTTTAAATCAAAAATCTTCACGGCACGGCGTGGATCGTCATCCTCGTCGGAAATAACATAAATCTGGTTGGAAATATTGGTGGGGGCCACCGGAAAGAAATCATATACTTCCTCATTATTGCGTTGCTTAAGGCGCGCTGTGCGGATTTTCTCCCACTTTCCGGCCTCATCAGACCAAGAATAGACCAGAACTTTGGTGCCGGTTCTGTCATAATCAAATCGTAAAATTGGCTTGCCCTGTTTATCCGTATACCATTTGAAAGTTCCCCTCTTGCCGATAGCAATGCGCTCCTCCTTGCCGGTTTCAATATTCAGTTTGAAAAGATCAAGGTCACCCCCCTTTTTGGCGGCCATCAGAATATGCTGGGGGTCGTGACGCAAGAAATTAACAACATTGGAAAGATAAAAATTGCTGCGTTCAATACCTGAAGAATCCCCAAACATGAGGACCATATCGCTACCATCACGCCTGACCGAAAAAACACGCGAACCACCATAGGAAATTCTTGTTGCCCCATCATTGGTCGTCGTACGTCGACGGATTTTCACAAGCAGCCGATCCTCGCTGGCCCAA
>JALSJA010000146.1 GCA_026989615.1 Parvularculaceae bacterium
AACCGCTGCCGCCGTATAATCGCCAATCCCCGGCAATTGGCGCAAAGCAATTTCCGTTTTCGGAAACCTGCCCCCATGATCGGCGACAATTTTCCGGGCACAAGCGTGAAGATTGCGCGCTCTTGCATAATAGCCAAGCCCAGCCCATTCGCCGAGCACATCTTCCTGCGGGGCTGCCGCCAAAGCCTTCACCGAGGGCCAGCGCTGTAAAAATCGCCGAAAGCGCGGGATGACCGCTTCCACCGTGGTTTGTTGCAGCATTACTTCCGACAACCACACCTTATAGGGCGTCTGACGCTTGCCTTTTTGGCTGGCCGCAGGGGGTACCCGCCATGGCAACTCGCGGGCATTTTCGTCATACCAGCCAAGCATAAGATCAGAGATTGTTTTTTTTGCCCGTCCCGTCATTTCTTGCCCATTGCCCGCCTGTTGCCCTCTACCTATCATGCCCGGACCGGGACAGAACAGCCCGCGAGCGAAGGAAAATAAAACCGTTTCAAAAACACTTTTGAAACGGTAGGGTTGTGACCACAACCCCGGCACCCATGTGCCGCGCCCGCGCAGGGCCTGTCACGGCGAAAGCCGGGACAGAACAGCCCGCGAGCGAAGAAAGATAAAACCGTTTCAAAAACACTTTTGAAACGGTAGGGTTGTGACCACAACCCCGGCACCCATGTGCCGCGCCCGCGCAGGGCCTGTCACGGCGAAAGCCGGGACAGAACAGCCCGCGAGCGAAAAAAAAGGACCCCCCTTTGGCCCGATTGCCTGTCATAAAAACCCGTCCGCGCCGCCAGCCGCCGCCGCGCCTGTCGCGCTCGATGATGGCACTCTTGGCGGGTCTGGCCAAGAAATCTGGGGCGATTGACCCGCGCCTCATCGAAAACTGGGCTGAAATCGTTGGCGAGGAAACCGCCCGCATGTGCCGTCCTATCCGCCTGAAAACCCAAGGCCGCGCCAAAACGCTGGAAATTGCCGTTAGCAATGGGCCAAGCGCCATGGCGGTGCAGTTTCGCCAGCAGGATATTCTCGCCCGGGTCAATCAATGGCTGGGGCGCAATGCCATCACCCGCCTGACCATACGCCAGACTGGGGCAATAGGGCTAGGCCCGACAGCGCTCCCCCCGCTAAAACCAGCGCAAAAACCGCCGGAAAGCCGACCAAAAACCGACCATTCAATCTCCGGTAGCCCCTTGGAGAAAGCCCTTAACCGGCTGAAAATCAATGTCAAACGCCCCCGTAGCTAATCCTGCCACTCTAGAGCCCGGTTTTGATTGAATCAAAACCGGGCTCTAAGTCTTTGTTTTGACGCGTTTCCGGACGGATAACCGGTGTCCACTTATCCTGGAAACGCTCTAAACAGAGTTTCACCCAATCAAGGCTTGTGCTAGAGGGCGCAATAGGCGATTCTGTCCACCGAATGTGGATCAATTTTATAAAAGGCAATCACCCATGCTCTCTCTTAAACATCTTTCCTTTATAGGCCTCGCAGCAGCTCTCACTCTCGGACTTTCAGCCTGTGGCGAAGGCAGCGATAATGGGGCCGATGCTGCTACCGCCCCCGCCAATGAAGCTGTTGCAGAAGCTGCGACCGGCCCGAATGCCGGAAATATGACGCCCTTGCCGGCCAACAAGCTGACCGGCGATGAGCCATTGTCGCTGCAGGAGATGGTGCAAGGGGATCCCAATGCCCCGATCGAACTGATCGAATATGCCTCGGTCACCTGCCCCCATTGCGCAACTTTTCATGAAGTCATCTATCCGGCAATCAAAGAGAAATTTGTCGATACCGGTAAGGTAAAACTCGTCTATCGTGAATTTCCCACCGCCCCGACCCAGCTTGCCTATATCGGCTTTGCCATCGCCCGTTGCTCGGTTGATGTCTCCGGCAATCCTGAAAGCTATTTTGCCACTGTGGAAGCGCTTTATAAAAACCAGCAAAAATGGATTTCACAGGACTTCAAACCGGAAATTCTGAAATTGGCCGCACAAGCCGGCATGGATGAGGAAGCCGTCAATGAATGCCTCGCCCGTCAGGAAGTGGTTGATGTGATCAACGCCAATATCCTGACCGGGGATCAGACCTATGGCATTACCGGCACACCAAGCTTTATTCTGGACGGTAAAAAAATCAACGCCCAGAGCGAAGAAGATTTCATCGCCGCGTTGGATGCGGCGGTGGCCAAGCTTGGGCAATAAGCGCCGCTTGGCCTTATTGCGGCTTATCGGGGCCGGAGAATCGCCTCATTGCTTCTGGGTTCCGGGTCATTGGGCCCAGAGCGGGAGAGGCGTTTTCGGCTGTCGGGGCGCATAGCATGAAGGCGGGATACCCTTTCACCAGAGGGCTGCCCCATAGGATAGTTGCATGAAATTTGAAAATCTTCGACTGGTCGGTTTCAAATCATTTGTAGAACCAACGGATTTCGAGATTCGCGAAGGGCTGACAGGCATTGTCGGTCCCAATGGCTGTGGCAAATCCAACCTTCTGGAAGCCCTGCGCTGGGTGATGGGGGCTACCTCCGCCAAGGCCCTGCGCAGTGGCAGCATGGAAGACGTTATCTTTTCCGGCACCAAAGACCGCCCGCAACGCAATTGGGCCGAAGTCATTCTGACTGTCGAAAACACCCACCACAACCTGCCCGCCGATTTCAATCATCTGGATACGCTCGAAGTATCGCGGAGGATTTTGCGCAAAGAAGATGGCGCCCAATCCATTTACAAGGTCAATGGCAAGGATGTGCGGGCCAAGGATGTGCAGCTTATTTTTGCCGACGCGTCCACCGGCGCCAATTCCCCGGCACTGGTGCGCCAAGGGCAAATTTCTGAACTGATCAATGCCAAGCCGCAAAATCGCCGCCGTCTGCTTGAAGAAGCCGCCGGTATTACCGGACTGTATTCGCGCCGCCATGAATCCGAATTGCGCCTGCGCGCGGCAGAAAACAATATTGCCCGCCTTGATGATGTCACCGGCGAGTTGGAAACCCAGCGTCAGGCCCTTGCCCGTCAGGCGCGTCAGGCAACCCGCTATCGCAATCTGTCCGGCCATATTCGCAAAGCCGAAGCCTTGTCCGCCTATATGCGCTGGCATGAAGCCAGCGAGGCGTTAACGGCGATTGAGCAAGAGCGCAGTGAAATTTTCTCCCTGCTGGAAGAAAGCGCCCGCGCCGCCGCCGCCGCTTCTGCCAACCAAACCCGTGCCCATGAAGCGCTGGAGCCTTTGCGCATGAGCGAAGCCGAAGCCGGCGCCGCCTTGCACCGCTTGCAGCTATCGCTGGAGCAAATCGAAGCCGAAGCAGAACGGCTGCAGGCAGAAAAAAATCGCCTGCTCACGGACAAGACCCGCCTTGAAGAAGATATGAGCCGCGAGCAAAGCCTGCGCCGGGATGCGCTGGACGCTTTGGAGGCGCTGGCCGCTGAAGAAAAAAACCTCGCCGAGCGCGAAGCGGCTGAATCCGGTCGCCTGCAGGAGGCCGAAACCAGACTGGCCGCCGCCAGCGAGGCACTGGAACAGGCCGAGCAAGCCTTTGAACGGGCCAGCCATGAGGCTGCAACACAGGATGCCGAGCGCCGCGCCATCCATAACCGCCTTGCCGAAGCGGATAATCGCCTTGCCCGCCTCACCCGCGAAATCGAGCAATTGGAAGCGGAGCGTCAGGACATCACCCCTGATGGCGATGAAGCGCAATTGATCGAGGCCGCCAAGGAGGCCCTGAAATCGGCCGAAAAGGATCTCGCCGAAGCCGAAACCAATCTTCACGCACAGGAAACCCGCCGCAAACAAACAGCCGCCGAAGAAGAAGCCTCCCGTGCGCCCCTATTGGCAGCACAATCGGTTTTGTCGGAATTGAAAGCCGAGGCCGAAGCCCTGACCCGCCTGCTTCGTGCGGGCAATCAGGGTGATTATGACGCAGTGATCGACGCTTTGCGGGTTGAAACCGGCTATGAAACCGCCCTCGCCGCCGCTTTGGGCGACGACCTGACCGCCGCCACTGAACCGCAAGCCCCGGCCCATTGGTCTTCGCTTGGCACCGAGCCAAACAATCAATCCCTGCCTCAAGGCATTGCGCCATTGAGCGATTTTGTCGAAGCCCCTGCGGTTCTGGCCAAACGCCTGTCGCAAATCGGCGTGGTCGATGCCGCGCAAGGCCCGCTCTTGCAAGGCCAATTACAACAGGGCCAAAGGCTGGTATCGCGCCAGGGCGATGTCTGGCGCTGGGACGGCTTTATTGCCAAGCCCGAAGCCAAAACCGCGGCAGCCATGCGCCTTGAACAACAAAACCGTCTGGAGATTGTCACTGCCGATTTGATAGGCGCTGAAAGCGCTGTGCAAGAAGCCAAAGCCCGCCATGAAGCAACCAAAACCCTGCTGGCCCAGCTAATCGAAGAAGAAGAAATGGGCCGCAAAGCCGTTTCCCTTGCCCGCCAACAGGTAAGTGCAGCCCAATCGGCACATCTGACATTGGAGCGCGATTTTGAGCGCCAATCGGCCAAGCTCACCGCGCTGGAAGAAAATATTACCCGCCTGAAAGCGGATCTTGAAGAAAGCCAGAATTTGCGGGCTGAGGCCAGCAAGCAGCTTGAAACCATTCCCGATATCGAGCATTTGCAGGAAAGCGTGAACACAGCGCGCAACGCGTTGATGAAAGCCCGCAGCGAGGCCAGCGAAGCGCGCGGGGCAGCCAGTGATTTACAGCGCGAGGCCCAGTCGCGTGCTGACCGTTTGGAAGCCATTTCCCGCGAACGGGGCCTGTGGACCACCCGCCATGAAACCGCCCTCACCCGCCTTGATGAATTGCAGGCACGCCTTGAGATCGCCAGCGAGAAATACCAAAGCGCCGTCAATGCGCCTGATGATTTTTCCGCCAAGCGCAACGAGCTGTTTGAAAAGATTTCCAATCTTGAAGCCCGCGCCAATGCCGCCCGGGATGAACTGGCCAAAGCCCAGCAAAACACGATTGAAGCCGATCGCCTGCTGAAAGAAGCCGAAGCCGAAGCCATGAATGCCCGCGAAGCCAAGGCCCGTATTGAAGCCCAGCATGAGGCTGCTCAAGACCGGGTTCGCGAAGCGGGCGAGCTGGCGCGCGAAAACTGTAATGCGGCGCCCGAAGAGCTATTGGAAATTGCCGAGATGAAAGAAGGCGAAGAGCTCCCCAGTCGTGAAGACATTGATCGCAAGCTTGAAAAATTCAAGCGCGAACGGGAAAATCTCGGCGGTGTGAATTTGCGCGCCGATCAGGAAATGGAAGAGATTGACGAGCGCCTTTCCCTCATCGGTTCGGAGCGCGAAGATTGCGAAACCGCCATTCGCAAATTGCGCGCCGCTATTGGCGGATTGAACCGCGAGGGCCGACAGCGTCTCCTGTCCGCTTTTGAAACCGTCAATCATAATTTCCAATCCCTGTTCACGCGGTTATTCGGTGGTGGTCAGGCCGAATTGCGACTGATTGATTCCGACGACCCCCTCGAAGCGGGTCTGGAAATTTTTGCTTCCCCCCCGGGCAAAAAACTCTCCTCCATGTCGCTAATGTCCGGCGGCGAACAGGCCCTTACCGCCACCGCTCTTATCTTTGCAGTATTCATGGCCAATCCGGCACCGGTCTGTGTCCTCGACGAGGTTGATGCGCCTTTGGACGATGCCAATGTCGAGCGCTTTTGCAATATGCTGAAGCAAATGTCCGAAGAGACCGATACCCGTTTCATCATCATCACCCACCATGCCCTCACCATGTCGCGCATGGACCGGCTTTACGGGGTGACCATGGTCGAGCGCGGCATCAGCCAGCTTGTATCGGTTGATCTATCCAATGCCGAGCAAATGGTTGCCGCCGAATAATGCCTCCCACGCATTTTTCACCAAGCCCGAAAAGCCAGGCCCTGCGCAGCCTTGTGAACGGTCTGGAAATAATTTCACCACCAACAAAATATCCCAATACAAACAATGCGTTACACACCCATTTCCTTTCTTGACGCCGGTCATGGTTATCGCTAGTTTGCGCCGAATTTGACAAGGGGGCTGCCCGCTTGTTTTTCCTTCGTTTTTCGCGCTTTGAAAATGGCGGTTTGAAAATGGTTATGGCTGACAAAGACCAAACCAGCTATGAGGACGCCAATGATAAGGATCGCTTGGATCGGCTAGGGCAAAAGATTGCCAAAGCCCGCGGCGAGGAACAGCAAAACGGACCGGAGGCCCATAGCACTTTGGGCAAGGGCTGGCGCTTGGCAACGGAATTGGTCGCGGCGCCTTTGCTCGCCGGGGCCATGGGATTGGGTCTTGATCGATGGATTGGCACATTGCCTTTGTTCCTGTTGATCGGGATTGCTATTGGATTTGCTGCGGGGATGCTCAATGTCCGCCGCGCTATGAAAGAAATGGAGCCCGATACGGGCGATGACGATGAACAAAAGTGAAGCGCCATTATACCCGGCGCTTTTTTGAACGGGATTTGGGAATACTGGAATGACATTATTGACCGCTATCATGCTCGCCGGACCGATGGAGCAGTTTGAGATTATGCAGATCATCCCCTTTCATGTGGGTAATCTCGATCTTTCTTTTACCAATTCCGCTCTGTGGATGGTGATTGGCGTTGTTGCCATCAGTGTCTTCATGTTCATGGCCACGCGTCGCCTGTCACTGGTGCCGGGGCGCACGCAATCGGCCGGTGAGAGCATTTATATTTTTATCGCCGATATGCTACGCGGTGTCGCCGGTTCTGAAGGAATGAAATTCTTTCCCTATATCTTCACCCTGTTCATGTTCATTTTTGCCTCCAACCTTTTGGGGCTATGGCCAAGCATTCCGGGCACCCCGGCTGAATGGCATACTTTCACCCCGACCAGCCATTTGATTGTCACCTTCGCCCTTGGCATGGTCACTTTCACCTTGGTGGTGGTCTATGGCTTTTACAAAAACGGGCTTGGCTTTTTGAAGCTGTTCGTACCGTCCGGCGTCCCCATTTTGATGCTGCCACTAATTACGCTGATCGAAATTGTGTCTTTTCTGTCGCGCCCGATCAGCCTTGGCATCCGGCTATTTGCCAATATGCTGGCAGGCCATTTGATCCTTAAAATCTTTGCCACTTTTGTCGCCAGCCTTCTGGTTGCCGGCCCTTGGGCACTACTATCCATCCTGCCTTTCATGGGCAATGTGGCGGTTTTGCTACTGGAATTACTGATAGCGTTCCTGCAGGCCTATGTATTTGCTATTCTTTCCTGCATCTATATAAACGACGCGATTCACCCCTCACACTAACCCTTGAGGACAATTATTTCCCACGGGGCTTAATAGGGCCAGCCACGGGAACGGGATTAACAGGCTCAACATTTTAAACCACTTTAGGAGACTAAAATCATGGAACCAGAAGCCGCGAAACTCATTGGTGCAGGTCTTGCCGCTATTCCGCTTGCCGGTGCCGGTATCGGTATTGGTACTATTTTCGGCAAATTCCTCGAAGGCGCTTTTCGCAACCCATCTGCCGCTGCCGCCAACCAGCAACAATTGCTGCTCGGCTTTGCCTTGACCGAATTTACCGGTCTGCTCGGCTTTGTTGTTGCAATGATCTTGCTGTTCGTATTTTAAACCAACAATGAAAGGGAACGCATAAATGTCGCCGTTCCTCTTATTTTTGGCAGCAGGTGCGGAGGCCGCTGAAAAAGGTGGCCTCCCGCAGCTTGATGCCAGCACCTATCCAAGCCAGCTTTTCTGGCTGACGGTCACTTTCCTGTCGCTCTATCTGGCGATGAATTTCATTTTTCTGCCGCGCCTTGGCGGCATTATCGAGCAGCGGCGCAACCGCATTGCCGATGATCTTGATCAGGCAGCAGAGTTGAAATCCCAGGCAGAAGAAGCCGAAAAAGCCTATAATCAGGCCCTCGCCGATGCCCGCGCCAAGGCCAATGCCATTGCTGCAGAGACCAAGGCCGAAATTGACAGCGAGATTGCCGCCGAACAAGAGAAAATTGATCAGAAACTCAATGCGCGACTGGCCGAGGCGGAAACCCGCATCGCCGCCATGAAAAAATCGGCAACGGCCAAGGTTTCCGAAGCCGCCGAAGACACCACAGCAGCGCTTGTTGAAATATTGATTGACGAAAAACCTGATCAGGGCGTGCTAAAAGACGCGATTGCAAAGGCAACGCCTTAATCTTTCCGCCCTGACCGACAAGAACTTTTTGAAAGAACAACGAAAATGGCTGACACCGAATCGCAAAATCCGATTGTGGAAGAGATTCATCAGGAACTGGAAGGACATGCCCCTCCCGGAATCTGGCAAGACCCGGTCACTTGGGTTCTGCTACCTTCTTTGCTCATCATCGCGCTTTTCATCTGGAAGGGCGTGCCGGGCCTGATTGGCAAGGCTCTGGACGGTCGCGCCAAGAAAATCTCCGACGAACTGGAAGAAGCCCGAAGCCTGCGCGAGGAAGCACAGGAGGTTCTGGCTACCTATAAACGCCGCCAACGCGAAGCCGAAGAAGAAGCACAATCCATTATCGAGCAGGCAAAAAATGATGCGAAAATCATTGCCAGCGAGACCCGCCAGCGCATGGAGCAACAATTGGAACGCCGCACCGCTGCCGCAGAAGCCAAAATCAAACGGGCAGAAGAACAGGCCATTGCCGAAGTGCGCAATCGCACCGCAGAAGTTTCCGTCGCTGCCACCGAAACCATTATCCGCGCCCGTGTCGAAGGCAGTGCCCAGACCGCCCTTGTGGATAAGGCCATTGGCGATGTGCAGGCAAAACTGAATTAGAGCCTATTTTCGTTTTGATGCCCATCAAAACCGAAAAGGCTCTAAATCGAAATCATTCAAACCAAACAAAAGGCGCGGGAAGAGCATGACCTCCCGCGCCTTTTTGTCTCGAGTGGAAGCGGAAAATCATTTCCCCTTATAAACAATCCCATCCTTCATCACGAAATCGATTTCCATCATCACAGATATATCGCTCAACGGATCCCCTTCCACGCCAATAATATCAGCCGCAAGGCCCGGTGTGATTTTACCGAAATGATCCCCCTGCCCCATATTATCAGCAGCAAATATAGTCGCCGATTGCAGCGCTTCCATCGGTGTCATCCCGGCTTCCACCAGCAGCACCAGTTCATGCGCATTTTCCCCATGGGCCGAAACCCCGCTATCGGTCCCGAAAGCGATCTTCACCCCGGCCGCATGGGCCTTGCGGGCCATATCCAGCATCCGCGGGCCAACCTGTTTGGCCTTTGCCCGTTGGGCCGGCAGCAGGAATCCCTTGGGATCATTGGCCCATTCGGTCACCGTCACCCCGGCGAGAATGGTCGGCACCAGATAGGCCCCTTTACGCTTGAACAGACGAATGCTTTCATTGTCGAGATAGGTCCCGTGCTCGATCGAATCGACCCCGGCCCGCAAAGCGGAATTGATGCCGTCGGCCCCATGGGCATGGGCGGTCACACGACGCCCCATGGCATGGGCTGTGTCCATAATGGCTTCCAGTTCATCGTCAAAAAACTGCTGCCCCAGCCCCGCAGCGGTATTCGACAACACACCGCCGGTTGCGGTCAGTTTAATATGGTCAGCCCCACGCCGCACCTGTTCGCGCACCGCCTTGCGACACGCATCGGCGCCATCACAAACCCCGGAAGACATCATCATATGGGCAATATCATCGCGATAGCCCTGGGTCCCGTCCCCATGCCCACCAGTGACTGAAATGGTCGAGCCGGAGGCATAGACCCTTGGGCCAACAACCGAGCCTTTTTCAATCCCGTCGCGCAGGGCAAAAATCGCGTCTCCGCCACGGGCGCCCACATCACGCACCGTCGTGAAGCCCGCCATCAGGGTTTTGCGCGCATAGCCCGCCGCCAATATCGCCCGGTCCGGATCGCTCATCTCCACCGCTTCCAACCGCCCCCGCGGATTAAGCTCGGAAGTCAAATGCACATGGCTGTCAATCATGCCTGGCATGACAAATTTGTCTTTCAAATCATAAATGGCGATAAGCTCATCGCCCTCGCCAAGCTGCGATTGCGGCTCTACATAGCCAGCCATCACTTGGCGAATTTTGCCATCGGCAATGATAATGCTTTGTTGCGATTGCGGCGCTTGTCCCGGCACCGCCAATAAAGTCCCCGCATGAATAACAACAATATCCTCGGCAATAGCGACATTTGTAAACAGGCCGACCAACAGGCTGGCGCCGGCCAGCAGGCATTGAGACAATTTTTTCATTTTAATCTTCCAGTTTGGCTTCGAGTAATTGCATGAAACGCCTGATGCGTTTGGCATTGGTGCCAAGATCGGATTTACCGACTCTCGATTTTGAGCGCATATCCACCGCAACCCCTGTTTCGCTCTGGCGAAGACGAATAATGATATCATCCTTGAAGCGGAACCATTTGGTGGTGGCGGTGCCCTCGATCTGCCCGCCCTGCCGGTCCGCTTCGACAATCTCTATCCCCATGGCTTCAAGCGCCTCGACGCTTGCTGCAAACACATCATCCATGGGCTTGTCACTGATAAAGGTTTTAAGGTCGGGATAGGCTTTTAATTGCTGCGCGGTTTGCGTGCGGTCATAATCATCCGGATTGCTTGCCTTGGCCCGCTTGCCAGCCAGTGCGATAAATTGTGGCGGGTCTTGGGTATCCGTCGTTATGTCATGGATCATCGGCACCATTTGGCTCACCTCTTTCATCTTCTTCAGGCTGTAAACCGGCACAAAGGCCAAAACGCCGATAAGAATACCCATCAGGGCCGCCCCGGGCCGCTTGACCAGAAAAAGCCCGATGGTTGCAAGCAGACTAAGGCCGCCGCCAATCAGCAAGACAGGCACTAATTTGCGGGTCCATGCAAACATATCCGTCCATTCCAGCAGACCCGCATTATAGGCTTGCGGCAGAGCCACAAAAATCGCCAGCGCCAAAGCTGTCAGCCATATGATAATGCTCAATAGTCGCGACATTTGAGATTACTCCTTGCCCAGAATATCAAAACTGGCAGCGCTCATAGCGGCAATACCGGTTTTAATGGTTGGCTCCGCATCGGGGGCCCAAAATGGCGAATGCAAAGATGGCAGGCTTTCGCCTTTTTCCTGCGCTTCGCGATATTGGTCCTTATTGACCGCCCCGAGCCAGAAAATCAGGCTCGGAATTTTCGGGTCGGTGCGCCCGTAATGGGCAAAATCCTCACCCCCCATCACCGGATCCACTTCGATCACCCGCTTGTCGCCAAAGGTCTTGGCTAATACGCCGGCAATCCGTCTTGTCAATTCGGGGTCATTATAGGTGGACGGGGTATAATCCTCTTCCCATGTCACCTCCGGATAAAGCGCTTCCGGCAGGCCCGCCGACATGGCTTGTGCTTTGGCGATGCGCTGAATACCGCTCAATAATTTCTCCCGCACCTCATCGGAATAGGATCGCACGGTAATTTGCAAATGGGCCTGATCGGAAATGATATTATGCTTGTGCCCGGCATTGAACGCCCCGACCGTCACCACCGCACTATCCAGCGGATTCATTTCACGCGAAACCAGCGTCTGCAGCACCATCACAATTTGCGAGGCAATAATAATCGGGTCTTTGGTGGTATGGGGATAGGCCCCATGGCCGCCAACGCCTTTGACGATGACATCGACACTATCCACATTGGCCAAGGCCCAGCCCGGCGTATAGGCAACCATGCCGGCGGGGAAACCGGCGCTGTCATGCAGGGCAAGATTGTAATCGGGGCGCGGGAATCTGGTAAACAATCCATCTTCCAGCATCGCCGCCGCCCCGAGGCCAATCTCTTCGGCCGGTTGTGCGATGACCACCAGCGTCCCCGACCATTTATCCTTATGGGCAACCAAACGGCGCAAAGTGCCGATTAGAACCGTCATGTGAATATCATGGCCGCAGGCATGCATGATCGGCTGCTCTTCGCCAAACCGGTTCCGGCCTGTTTTGGTCGAAGCAAAGGAGAGGCCCGTCTGCTCGACAACCGGCAGGGCATCCATATCAGCGCGCAACATCAGGGTCGGCCCGGGACCGTTTTTCATCACTCCGACAACCCCGGTTTTGCCGACCTTCTCGGTGACCGTAAAGCCGAGATTACGAAACTCTTCGGCCATGCGCGCCGCGGTTTCAACCTCCATGAAGGAAAGCTCGGGGTTTGCATGAAAGTCGCGATAGAGCTGTTCCAGCCATGGATAGTCAGCCTCTATCTCAGCAGCGATTTTCGGGGCGATTCCCCCTTTCAGTGTTTCCCCGAAAGCCATATTCGAGAACAATGCCGCAAACGCACCGGTGATTATGGCAAATTTTGCAAAAAAAGTTTTACGCATCAAATAGTTACCCCATTTAGAGCACTTCCCGAAAAGTGGGAACCGGTTTTCGGATAAGAAGTGCTCAAAAACAAAAACTTAGAGCCCGGTTTTGATTCAACCAAAACCGAATAGGCTCTAGCCCGAACTCAACGGGGCCTATGCTGCGCCTTTTCGGCAAATGAGGCAAGATGGGGTTCAAAGGCAGTTCAAGCGGTGGCACCTTGCGGTGGGCGGTAAAGGAACCAGAATATCCCACCATAGATAGCGCCAGCTAATGCCATGGCAAAAAAGCCCAGCGCCATACGACCATAATCACAAAAAGCCTGCACAGCACCCCCGCTCGTGAAGCACTGTCCAAATAATTGCCCATCACCCACCATTAGATGCCGAATGAGGAGCACAAGCATTAAAGCCAAACCAAGAAAGCAAGCTGTTAAGACAGTTGCCAAGGGGTTAAGCCTGCCTCGCTTCCGCGCCAAAATAAATAGCGGACCCCCAAATACCAACATTATCAAAAAGCTGAATATGGCTGCGGGAAACAATATAATCAAATAATAGCTGACCTGACTTAGTTGCGACGCAAAAACGGCAAACACCACGCTGAAGAAAAGATAGGCAATCAACGGCGTTAACAAAAACGCCCGAATGGGATTACCGGCAGGTCCTTTGTCTTGGGTCATTCTTTCCCCCTTTACCGGGGCGCACCGAATTTCTCGCCCCATTCGGCGAGCATATCATCATCTATCTTCTGAAACAACACTTCCGGCGTGGTATATTTTGTGCCTGCTGGCAGGCGCGATAATTCCTCGTGGGCCTTGCCTTTTGGCCAATCAGCATCGGCCATGGTCTGGCCAAACACCGCCAGCATTTTTTCTGCGGTAAATGGAATGACCGGCGCGGAAAGCACCGCAAACAGGCGGATGAGATTAAGTCCCATGCGCACGCCCAAAGCGGCCTGCGCCGGATCTGTCTTGAACGCCACCCATGGGGCTGCCACTTGCAGATATTCATTGCCCGCCGCCCAGATGGCCCGCAAATCGGCGAAGCTTTTGCGAAATTCCATGGCCTCGAGATTATCCGTGTAGGACGCAATGCGCTTATCCAGCTCTTTGTAAAGGGCCTGCTCAGCCTCCCCCTCCTCGCCGCCTTCGGGAATTTGCGGGCCGAATTTGGAGGTGCCAAAGCGGGTGATGCGATTGACGAAATTACCCAGCACATCGGCGAGGTCTTTATTCACCGCCGCGGCAAAATTCTCGAGCGTAAAAGACGTATCATCACTTTCAGGGGCGTTGGCCATCAAATACCAGCGCCAATTATCGGCGGGCATAATCTCCAGCGCCTGATCCATAAAAATTCCGCGCCCTTCGGAGGTGGAAAATTTCCCCCCATACCATGTGAGCCAGTTCAAGGACTTCAAAAGGTCCACCGTCTTCCATGGCTCGCCGGAGCCGAGCAAGGTGCAAGGGAAAGAAACCGTGTGGAAAGCCACATTATCCTTGCCCATAAATTGCACATAGAGCGTATCATCCGCGCCCTTATCGGTGCGCCATAAGGCCTCCCAATCGCCCCCTTTTTGCTCGGCCCATTCTTTTGTGGCGGAGATATATTCAATCGGCGCATCGAACCAGACATAGAAAACCTTGTTTTCAAAACCGGGACGCGGCTTGCCGTCTTTGGTAACCTTTATCCCCCAGCTTAAATCCCGCGTGATGGCCCGATCGCGCAAGCCTTCTTCCAGCCATTTCAAGGCAATGGATTTTGTCAGTTGCGGCCAGAGCGGGCGTGCCGCCACCCATTTGGCAATTCGCTCCTGCATTTTTGATTGCAACAGATAAAGATGACGGGTCTCGCGCACTTCTATGGCTTTGGAGCCGGAAATCGTCGAATAAGGCTCGATCAAATCGGTCGGATCAAGCAGACGCCCGCAGCTATCGCACTGGTCGCCACGGGCTTTTTCATGACCACAATGGGGGCATGTCCCCTCCACATAGCGATCGGGCAAGAAACGCTGATCGGTCACGGAATAAATCTGTTTTTCCACCCGCTCTTCAATCAGCCCCTCCCCTTCGAGGGCTTCGGCCAAATGCTGGGTCATTTCATGATTGACCATGGCCGAAGAGCGCCCGAAATGGTCGAAAGAAAGGCCGAAGGCCTCCCCGGCTTTGCGCTGCACGTCAAATTGCTGGGCGCAATAATCCTCCACAGACATACCGGCCTCAAGAGCGGCCAGCTCGGCTGGTGTGCCATGCTCATCGGTGGCGCAGATGAAAACCACCGCATCGCCTCTGGCCCGCTTGAAACGGCTATAGACATCGGCCGGCAACATTGAGCCAACCAGATTGCCAAGATGCTTGATGCCATTGATATAGGGCAGTGCGGAAGTAACCAGAATGCGCGCCATTAAAGGGTCCTGTCAGTTAGGCTTCTCGAAACGGCCCTTTCTATAGCCTGCCCTGCCCCTGTTTGGCTAGGGTCTCACCCCTTGGCTTATCCGCCATTTTCATTCAAGGATTCTGCGGCTTTCCAATCTTTTGGCAGATGCCTTGAAGTCCATAAAAAGGCCAGCGTTGAAAGCGCGAAAGGCACCATCAGGGTCGACAGGGCCAGCCTTAGCCCATGGGTCGCACCATGGGTTTCACCAAACCAGTCCGACAAAAAGCCGGTAATGGTCGGCCCGCCGCCCATGGCGATCATATTGAGAATGAAAAAGAAGATCGCGGTAGACATGGCCCGCATGGAAATCGGGGCCAATGTTTGAGCGATGGAAAAGCTCGGCCCGAGATAGACCCCGATAAAAAACAGATAAAAGGACAATGCCACAAAAGAGAGCGTTAACTGCCCGGCCCAAATCGTCAAAAGCATGGCTGGCGCAGCAATCAAAACCGAGATTGCCGGAATAAAGGCATAGGCCCCGCGATTTTTGCGGCCATAACGGTCACAAATCGCACCACCGATAAAGACCCCGGCCGTATAGACAATTCCGTTGAGGATGCCCAGCACTAGATAAAGATTACCCATATTGGAATCCGGAAATGCCTGAACCATATATTTCACCAGAAAGGTCGAAAGCGCATAGCCCCCATAGGATGCAAGGGAAATCCCGGCACACATGCCAATCCATGATTTTATGCCCAGAAGATGGGCTATCGCTTTGAGAACCGACACTTTTTTAGTTGAAACAGAAACACCCTCTCTGGCTTCCATGGCGCCGCGTTCGGGCTCGCGGATAATAAGGCGAACAACCACCGCAAAGGCCACCCCCAAACCGCCGATCAGATAGAAAACCAAACGCCAATCAAAAGGCTGGTCACTCGGACGGGAGAGCAAATAGGCCACCAGAAAATAAGCGAGCATAATGCCAAGGGGAATACCCAGAGAATAGATCGCCAGCGCCTTGGAGCGCTCGGTTTTGTCGAATAAATCTGAAATAATCGAATGCGATGGCGGGCTGCCACCAGCTTCCCCAATGCCGACCCCCATACGCGCCAGAGACAGATGCAGGAAGTTTTGCGCCGCACCCGAAATGGCTGTGAATGCACTCCAAATCCCCAGCGAGACAGAAACAATCCACACACGATTGGCACGATCTGCATACCAGGCAATGGGAATACCTATAAGAGTGTAAAAGGCAGCAAAATAAATTCCGCCAAGCAAACCGATCTGGCCATCTTTCAAACCCAGATCAGCAGCGATAAAAGGTGCCAGAATGCCCAGAATTTGCCGGTCAATAAAATTGAAAACATAAACCAGCGTCAGCAAAAACAATACAAGCCAACGGTTTTGGCTTTTCAACATGTCCGATGTCATGGGCGACCCTCTTCCTCGCTAATAGCGGTAAGACGGCCCTAATCGCCCCAATTTGTCAAGCAACAGTTGGCGGCAATTCATCACTATGGGTGTCGGCGGTAAAGCTTTGCTGGCGCCAGCGCGTGACCACTTTTTCCAGAAACCCGGCATTCTTGGCCTCGGTAAAGCCTTCCGGCGGCGGCGCCCCACCCCCGCGCTCGATATGTTGCATAGGAATAGCCCCGGCGGGAATGCGCGCAAAACGCATCCGCAGTGGAATATTGACCCCCTGACCGGCAGCAACAACCTCGGCAAGACCAAGCATGCCGGCCGAAGCCAGTAATCCGGTGGCATTTTCCGGCACGACTTCTTCCACGCATTGACGATCTGCAATCGTATTGAGTCTGGTGGCAAAAACTGTCGCACAATGTTGCAAAGCCTCGTCACATAAGGCCCGCGGGCGACCGCTAACCAAGGCCACACCAATATTGGCTTTGCGCCCCCGCTCCATCAGGCGCAATATATTATCCCGCAAAGGATTGTCCGGGCAAAGATAATCATCCGCCTCTTCCAGCACAATCAGGCTCGGCACTTCCCCGTGACTCCAGCGCGAAACCTCTTCCCCAAGGCGGGCAATCACCGAAGTGATAACCTGCGCCAAAGGTTTTGGCGCGCCGTCAATCTGCACCAGAGTCACCGGCTTGTTGTTCATAGGGATAGAAAATAATCGCCCGATAAAACCTGCCAGACTGTCATTGGTAGAGACCCCGCCAAAAACCGCTCCATAACGGCGATCGCGGGCAATGATCGAAAGCCGCGTGCGCAGGCGACGAAAAATATTGCCGGAAATATCATTATCCGTATGGGTGGCTTTGTCCAGAAAACTAACCAGATCAGACAATCTATAGGGAACCGGTGTATCAACACTGATAAAAATGGTATCCAGCGCACTTTTCTTGAAAGTGGTTTGCGCCTGTTTCTTGCGGGCAAAAATAACCGCCTCCTCCAGCAAGGTCACCTCATCAGCAGAAAGCGCACCGGTCATATGATGAATCAGATGGGTCAGTTCGGCAAAGCTCAAAACCCAATGGGGAAAGCTGCCCGCAGACAGGGTCATTTTGCTGGCCATAGTGCCGAAGGAAACCCCATACTCATTATGGGGATCGACAATAATGGTCCGCATCATGGTTTTCTTGCGGATCATCTCGCGCACAATGCGCACAATGGCACAGGATTTTCCGGTTTCAGCCGCGCCGATAATGGCAAAATTCCCATAGACCAGCCTGTCCACCCGATGGCGGGTGGCCACATCGGGAAATTGCGAAAGCTCCCCAAGATTAAGCAATGGCGCTTCACCGCTTTCAAAAATAGCGGCGACATCTTCCTGCGTGGCCATGGAAGCAATGCAACCAAGATAAGGCAGATTTGAGCTGCCTTGAGAAAAATCCGGTCCGTCACCGCTCTCGCTCAGGGTTCCCAGAATATCAACCTCCAGAACCAGCAAATCCTTGCCATCGCTTTCAATATCCGGCGCCGGACTGGTCATACCGGCAATGCAGCCAAGGGTCGTCAGGTCCTGCTGCTCGATGCAGATGATGGAGCCAATACGCGGCGATTTGTCAGAGCCGAAAGGAAAATCCCGATCGACCATGATCAGCGCTTGCGCCCCATTGGCGGAAATGACCCGACCAATCCGACGCCGCGGATTCAGCAAATCCGGCATCGCATTTTCGACTTCTTCGGTAAGATTGGCGAGAAAATCATCATCTTGCGGTATATTGGTCTGTGTCATAAATATTATCCTGCAGCCTGCAAGGGCTGCTCTTCTTCCTGATATTTGTGAATTATTTCCGGGAAACTAAAGCGAATAATGGTGCCGCGGCCGGGCTCGCTGCGAACCACAAATTGTCCGCCATTCAATTCTACAAAAGAGCGGGCAATCGGCAGGCCAAGCCCGGTGCCCTCGAATTTGCGGTCAAGCCCCTGATGCACCTGTTCAAAAGCCAGCATAGCGCGTTGCAAAACATCGTCACTCATGCCGGGTCCACGATCTTCCACCGCAAAATATACCCGCGCCCCATTTTCCTGTTTCACGGATTTCCGAACATGCAGGGTCACGCTTTTGCCATCCGGCGAATATTGAATGGCATTTTCGATCAAATGGCGCAGCGCCTTTTCAATCATTTCGGGGTCCACATGAATTTCCGGCAAGCCCTCTTCCATGCGTAATTCAAGCGGTATTTCGGCCGCCTCCGCCAAGGGCATCATTGCCGCCATCACCGCATCCATAATCTCTTCCGGGCTGGTTATCCGTCGCGATTGCTTGGCCCCGCCACTTTCCACCGCCGCCAGTTCCAAAATCGTATTGATATGGGTCAGCAGCAAATCCGCCGATTGCAGAATATAATCACAATATTCCGTATTCTGATCTTCGGTAAGACCAAAGGCCTTGCCATCACGGATCATTTGCGTAAAGCCGATAATCGCATTCAAGGGCGTACGCAATTCATGATTCATATTGGCCAGAAATTCACCCCGCGCCCGATAGGCCAACTCGGCATCGGCCTTGGCTGCACGCATGGCCAATTGCGATTGGCGGCGCATAATCCCGTGGCCGAAATTCGCAGAGAATTCGGACAATAAAGACGGTCTGATCGTACGGCGCTGTTTAGGCTCGTGCATGAAGGTCCCCAAACTGTTGTTAACCCTCGAAAACCATAGCCAATAAGCGCTAATACGGCGTTAAATGCCATCGCACCACCAATGCCAAAGCTGTTTCATTATGAAACGCTTTGACTTGGCTTGTTATCATTTTGCTCTTTTTTGTCCGGCAATGGCGGCACATAGGCCAGTATTTTATCGCCCACTGCCAACGTCACCGGCTTTTCGGCGCAAGAAACATTGATCCCGCCATCGCGTTCCACCAACAGAATTTCTGCATTGGCGTATTCCTCGCGATAAGCCTCGGGGCCAAATGCCTCGGTCAGTCTGGTGATTTGAAACGTCCAGCCGCCATAATGACGACGGATTAGCTCATCAAGCCCGGTACCCTTGGCAAAAAGCGTCCGCCCCTGCAGGGCATAGGACAAAGCCTTGCGATCGGTTTCGTCGCGCCCTCTGGTGGAAATTTGAAACACCGCAGCGCGTCCCATTTCCGGTGCCAGATCGGTGCAGACAAGAGCATTATGCGCTTCATTGCCACCCACCGCGAATAAAAACCCGAACTGGTTGAGATCAAGATGATGCTCGGTCACTTCGGACAATATTTCCCCATAATAGGTTTTAAGGCCCGCTTGGCGCGCCGGACGCAAAGCCCGCCAGCTATCATCCGCCACCGTAACCCCCCACCCCATTTCATGAATTTTGCGCGCTAGTGAAACCGACCAGGGTGACGCCCCGACAATTAAAAAGCCCGG
>JALSJA010000147.1 GCA_026989615.1 Parvularculaceae bacterium
CATCGCCCTCATTGATGGCCTCGGTGATCTCCTGCTGGGCCACCAATATGCGCTCGCTTGCATTGGGGGCGGCGTCGATGACGGCCTCCAGCGAGGCGTGGATCAGCGCCGTGTGGGAGAGCATGGCGATTTCCAAGACCGGATTATCGAGGCTTTGGGCGATAATTTCAAAAAAACCGACCGCTGCCCGCAAGGTTGCTCCGTGATCGCCCGCATGGGCCTTGTTCAATTCATCCGTACACGCTGCTAATGCCGCAACTATTTGCGGACCGTTTTTTTGCGTACTGGCCTTTCGGGTGGCGAGCCGCGCCATTTGCGGCTGAATGGCGGCCAAAGCCTCGAAGATTTGCGCGAAGGTGACGCCGGAATGGATGAGCGCCTTTGAGGCATTGCGGGCCAGATCTTGGGCATCGGGAACGCGCACCACCAACCGCTTCGCCGCGCCGCGCTCGACCAGCCCTGTCAGTTCCAGCACCCGCAAGCCCTCGCGCACGGTATTGCGCGACAGGGCGAACATTTTCGACAAGGCCTCTTCGGTGGGCAGGGCCTCCCCCGGTTTTAAGCGCCCGGCGACGATATCGCTTTCAATCGCCTTGGCGATTTTGCGATAGGCCGGCTCTTTTTCGAGCGGAGCGAATTTGTGGGCGCTGGTCATTTAACTCACGCAGTCTTTGCAAATAATTCACGGCCGATCAGCATACGGCGGATTTCCGAAGTGCCCGCGCCAATCTCGTATAGCTTGGCGTCGCGCAGCAGACGGCCTGTGCCATATTCATTGATATAGCCATTGCCGCCCAAAAGCTGAATGGCATCGAGGGCGACTTGGGTTGCTTTTTCGGCGGCGTATAAAATGCAGCCCGCCGCGTCTTGCCTTGTGGTCTCGCCCCTGTCGCAGGCTGCGCCCACTGCATAGACATAGGCCTTGCAGGCATTCATGCTGGTATACATATCGGCGATTTTGCCTTGCACCAGTTGAAACTCGCCAATGCTTTTGCCGAATTGCTGGCGCTCGTGAATATAGGGCAGGACCATATCCATGGCCGATTGCATAATGCCGAGCGGCCCGCCCGCCAGCACGGCGCGCTCATAATCCAGCCCGCTCATGAGGACGCACACACCTTCATTTTCTACGCCGAGAATATTTTCTTCCGGCACTTCACAATTTTCAAATACCAGCTCGCAAGTGTTGGAGCCGCGCATGCCGAGCTTGTCGAGTTTTTGCGCGGTGGAAAAGCCTTTGAAGTTTTTTTCAATGATAAAGGCGGTGATGCCCTTGGAGCCTGCTTGGAGATCGGTTTTGGCATAGACCACCAGGGTTTCGGCGTCGGGGCCATTGGTAATCCACATTTTATTGCCGTTCAGAATATAGCGATCGCCTTTTTTCTCGGCGCGGGTTTTCATGGCGACCACATCGGACCCTGCCCCCGGCTCGGACATGGCCAGCGCCCCCACATGCTCGCCGGAAATGAGCTTGGGCAGATATTTTTGTTTTTGCGCCTTGGTGCCGTTGAGGGAGATCTGATTGACGCAAAGATTGGAATGGGCCCCATAAGACAGACCCACCGAGGCCGAGCCGCGGGAGATTTCTTCCATGGCGACGATATGGGCAAGATAGCCAAGGCCGGTGCCGCCATAATCTTCGCTGACCGTAAGACCCATCAGCCCCAATTCCCCCAGCTGCGGCCATAAATCCCGCGGAAATTCATTGCTTTCATCTATTTCGCTAGCCCGGGGGGTGATTTTATCGGCGGTGAAGCGGGCGATCATGTCGCGCATTTCCTCGATCATGGGGTCGAGCCCGAACTGCATAAAGGCACCTGAATTGCTGGCCATGATAAAACCTCCGTGGTTGGCGGGGATAAAAGGGCTGGTTTTCGCCCATTTTTCCTTGATTCTTGAAATATCTGGACAATCCTATCATCGGATTGTAGGATTGTCCAACAATGTGTTAAGGTTTTTGCGAAATGATGGGGTTCGGGGCTGTTGGTTTGTGGTTGGTCGGATTAGTGGAGGGTCTGGTTTGAACCTTGGGTTGGAATTTTGCAGTCTGCCCCCTTTTGATTCTTTCCGAGATGGGTCCCTGCTCTCATGGAAGAGGGGGCGCAGAGATGACGCCGGGGGAAGCGGGTAATGCGAGAGCATGTTTTTGTAATTTAAGGATTGACGAGATGGCGGTTTTGACATCGGTGGTGAATACGCAGGATGAGGGCTTTAAGGCCAATGCCAGCGCTATGGAGGGCCTGCTTTCGACCTTGCGCGAGCGGGCGGAAATTGTTGCTGGCGGTGGCGGCGAGAAATATCGCGCGCGCCATTTGAAGCGTGGCAAGCTTTTGGCGCGCACGCGAATTGATCGGCTGATTGATCCGGGTACGGCGTTTTTTGAAGTTTGTCAGTTTGCTGCATGGGATATGTATTCCGGCGACGTCAATGGCGCAGGCATCATCACCGGCATTGGCAAGGTTGAGGGCGTCACCTGCATGATTATCGCCAATGACCCGACGGTGAAAGGCGGCACCTATCATCCCATGACGGTGAAGAAACATTTGCGCGGGCAGGAAATTGCTTTGGAAAACCGCCTGCCCTGTTTGTATTTGGTGGAATCCGGCGGGGCGTTTTTGCCTTTGCAGGACGAGGTTTTTCCCGACAAAGAACATTTTGGGCGAATTTTTTATAATCAGGCGCAAATGTCTGCTGCCGGTATCCCGCAAATCTCCATCGTTCATGGCTCCTGCACCGCGGGCGGTGCCTATGTGCCCGCCATGTCCGACGAAGCGGTGATTGTGCGTGAACAGGGAACGATTTTTCTGGCCGGACCGCCTTTGGTGAAAGCCGCCACGGGGGAAGTGGTCAGCGCGGAAGAATTGGGCGGCGGCGATGTGCACACACGGCTTTCCGGGGTTGCCGATCATCTGGCCGATGATGATGACCATGCTTTGGGTTTGGCGCGGCAGATTGTGCGCAATCTGAACTGGCGCGCAGCCGATAATGGCGCACCCAAATCTGTGGCCGAGCCGCTTTTTGCGGTGGAAGAATTGCGCGGGATTGCGCCGATTGATTTGAAAAAACC
>JALSJA010000148.1 GCA_026989615.1 Parvularculaceae bacterium
GCACCATATTGATATCTTCATGATCCAGCCAAGCGAAGATATTCGCGCACTGGCCGGCAAACATGCGGGTGAATTGCCATGGACGGTAAAAACCATGCTGCGGGCGATTGGTGCCTTCAAAGACCCATGGGTGCTGCCATCTTATCTGACTTTTGAAAGCGGTTATATCAACGCGCTGATTGATCTGGGCCGCAAAGATGCCGAGCGCCAGATGGACACTATTTTGCGGTTTCTCGAGGATTGAGGGTAAGCTGTTCCTCACCGCCCCTTCATCAACACACCTGCGACCATGGCCGCCAGAAGTTTTTGTGCCAGCTTGAGGCGCGACAAGGGCGCGGCGATTTTGTCGCGCAATAGCGGCAGAAAATTGCCGGTTGATTGATAAAAGGGTGTGAACAGCCATGAGATAATCTGATAGCTGTAAACATGCAGGCGGCGTTTGCGGAAAAAGCGTGCCAGCCCTTTGCGCACTGTGTTTGTTTTTGCAAGGCTTGCATCCAAAGCCGCCGCATCCAGAAGCGCCATATTCGCCCCCTGTCCCAATTGCGGTGAGGCCGCATGCCAGCCATCGCCTATGGCAATGAGGCTTTGCGCCACGGGTTGAAACAAAGTGCGGTGAAAATATTTGGCCATGATCAGATCGTCATGGGTTTCAAGCGCTTGCAGACTAGTTTCCAGTTGTGGCCACAGGGCAATGACTTCGCGCTTCCATTCGGCCAAGGGTGTTGCCCGCCATTTGGCATAGTCTTTGTGTTGCAGGCTCCAGAAAAAAGCGACGGTCTGTTCGCCATTACTGTTTTTTCCCGTTGGCAACATGCCGGCCATTTTTTCGGCCTTGAAATAGCGCTGCTCCAACCCACCCCCCATGAACCAGCCCTCTTTCGGCACTGGCAGGTTTGCCCATAGGGCACCAAAGGCCAGCGGACGGCGCTGCTTTGGGGTTAATGGCGATTGCGCGCCCAATGCGTTGACAACCAGATCATAGCCCTCCTTGCGGTTGCCATCGGCGAACAAAATCGCGCCCTCTGGTCCGTCCTGCTCGTAAGCTGTTATTTCTGCCGAAAAACAAATGTCTATTTTCTCGGCAATGGCCTGTTGCAAAAGAGCCGTATACAGAACATCGCGCTGAATACCGATGCCGTAAGCTCCCTGGTGCAGGGCCTTATAGGAAACATCCAGCACTGATTTGCCCGAGGGCAGCACCCGCCCGGCGAGACGCTCCAGCCTTTGGCCTTTGGTTTGAATCTCATCAAAAATACCTAGCTGTTGCATCACCGCAAAACTGCTCGGCTGCATGATAAGGCCCGACCCCACCGGCAAAGGCTGTGGCGCTTTATCAAAGAGAGTGATTTTGTGCCCGCGCCGCGCCAATAAAACCGCGCTCGCCAATCCGGCAATCCCGCCGCCCGCAATGGCAATGTTCAAGGCCCCCGACATTCGTTTTTCCTTTTTCCGGAACTTGTATACCGGAACTCATTTTGCAAGCAAAAATAATCGGAAGCGGCGCGCTCAAGACCCCCGTCAATCTTTGGTTAACCTTGATTAACACATTGATAACAAAAGATTTTTATAGCTGTTTGGTCTTTTTTTCTTGACGCGGACTCGACACTGACTCACCATGGAAGGCTCAACAAGCAAACTTCAAAGGATCCATCCCTTGCCGCGTATTGTTAAAAAAGGCCCTGTTCGCAAACCCCTGCCACTGGACGAAATTTTGCAGGGCGATTGCATTGAAAATATGAAGGCGCTGCCTGATTCTTGCGTCGATCTTGTTTTTGCCGATCCGCCTTATAATCTGCAATTGGGTGGCGATTTGTCGAGGCCCGATAATAGCCGCGTTGACGGGGTTGATAATGACTGGGATCGCTTTGACAGTTTCAAAGCCTATGATGACTTCACCCGCGACTGGATGCGCGAGGCACAGAGATTGCTAAAACCCGATGGCGCGCTGTGGGTGATTGGTTCCTATCATAATATTTTCCGTGTGGGCGCGGTGTTGCAGGATTTGGGGTTCTGGATTTTGAACGATGTCATCTGGCGCAAAACCAACCCCATGCCGAATTTTCGCGGCACCCGCCTTACCAATGCCCATGAAACTTTAATCTGGGCCGGCAAATCAGAAAAGACCCGACCTACTTTCAATTATGACGCCATGAAAGCGGCCAATGAAGATCTGCAATTGCGCTCCGATTGGGAATTTCCCCTTTGCACCGGCCATGAGCGGCTTAAAGACGATAAGGGGCAGAAAATCCACCCGACGCAAAAGCCCGAAAGCCTGCTGCACCGGATTATGATGATGTCCACCAAGGAGAGCGATGTCATTCTTGATCCGTTTTTCGGCTCCGGCACCACCGGCGCGGTGGCGCGGCGCTTGCGGCGTCATTATATCGGGCTGGAGCGCGACAAGACCTATATTCGCCATGCCAAAAAACGCATTGCGGCGGTGACGCCATTAGAGCCCCAAGATATCCGCCCCACCCCATCAAAGCGTGCTTTGCCAAGAGTGGCCTTTGGGCAGGTGGTGGAAAGCGGTCTCATCACCCCGGGCACGAAAATTTATTCCGCCAAGCGCAAGCATAGCGCAACAGTGCGCGCCGATGGCTCTATCGCCGTCAACAAAGCGGCCCTGCCGGGCATGATACAGCAAGGGTCCATACACAAGATTGGCGCCGCTGTGCAAAATGCCGCCGCCTGCAATGGCTGGACCTTCTGGCATGTAAAAACCGATCAGGGCTTGAAACCAATCGACGATTTGCGCGCGATTATCCGGCAAAATAAAAGCGATTAGGCCAGAACCTTACGAAACAGGGTCGGCAGGTTTTTTACCTCCCCTTGCGGATGAAACTTTCCTTTCAGAGGCGGCTTTTCTTTGCGCGTTTGCCAGACAATCATATCCAGATGAAAATGGGTGAAGCTGTGGCGGATGGTTTTATCGCCCCTTTGCCATTTTGCCGCAAAAGGCATGCGCGCTGGCACACTCCCTTCCCCTTCGCGCCAATCACTTGTGGGCAGGCCGAGCATGCCCCCGAGCAGGCCTTTTTGCGGTCGACGCTCTAAAAAT
>JALSJA010000149.1 GCA_026989615.1 Parvularculaceae bacterium
GATACAAACCTTGCCCGCCAACCTCAAAATACCACAAACCCAACAGACAAGGGTGCATTAGCCATAGGCGTAATGCACCAGCTTACTATATTTGCGGATGCCGAGTATAACTAAAACGAGGACAGGTGTTATCAATAATTCTTCTGTACCCCTGCCTTCGCGGCAAATGGTGCATTACGCCTATGGCTAATGCACCCTATCCGCCCAGCGCAAAGCCGCGATTGGCGCGGTTGCGGAAAGTTTCGCCATAGCCATTGGCGAGCATGAAATCTATACTGCCCGGCAGGCCTTCGCGCTTGATGGCTTCAATCACAATAAAGCGCGGCCATTTGTTTTTATCGGTCTGCCGGAAAAATGGCAGCAGGATTTTATCCTCATGGCCTTCCACATCAATTTTCAAGGCCTCCGGGGATTGCATGTCATATTCTTGCAGCAGGGCCGCCAATGGCTTGGTCGGCACTTCAATGCTGGCCCCCTTGCCATGGGGCGGGTTGATGCCGCTTAGTTTCAAGTCTTTGGGGTCGGCGGTAAAACTGACCACACCCGCTTTTTCGCTCAAGGCAGAAACATCGATCACCATATTGTCGAGACCATTGGCGGCTTTGTTAAACAGCAGACGCCCATTGGCCGCCGGGTTTGGTTCAACCGCCAAAATTCTTCGATGCGGAAAGCCTGCTGCCAAAGGCAGGCTGAACGCGCCGATATTCGCGCCAATATCCACAAACCGCCCCGTGGGGCCGAGCACTTCATTCAGCGCCGCCAGTTCCTGCGGACAATATTTTTCCGGGCGCTGTAATAATTTCTGCTCCACCGAATTGCTGGCCGGATAGAGGCGCATTTTTACCGGCCCGACCATGATATCGACGGCCTCGTCCTCGCCAATGGCCAATCGCCGCCATAGCCAATGGCGCAATGCGCCGCGCCCTAAAACCGTATGACGGGACAGGGTTATCAATCCGGCACGAGCGCCCTTCGGAGCATAAGCGCCAAAATCGCTTGTCTCTTTCACTTATGCGACCCCTGTTTTCTCCCCGATATCCATCTTTGGCTGTCGGCTATTGCCCAGCAGAATTTTTCTGACCAAAAACATCTCCGAAGAAGTTACCCGGCAACCATTGTGGCCTCTCATCGCTATTGGCAACCTGCCGTGCAATCAGAAAATTAAGCTTGGCAAATTTCGCACCGGCTTCAAAGTCAAGATCATTGCCAATCTCATCGCAAGGACGGTGATAGCAAGTTTTCATGAAGTCGCGAAAATTTTCTTCCCCGCCATCGCCAAAGCCGAGAAACAGAAATACCGACGGCACGCCCTGTTTGACGAAGCTGTAATGATCGGAGCGAACAAAAAGCGACATTTCCGGTACCGGATCGGGGGTGACTTTAATGCCCATTTCAGCGGCGGCTTTGGCGATATATTCGCCCATGGT
This sequence comes from Parvularculaceae bacterium, assembly GCA_026989615.1. Lineage (GTDB taxonomy): Bacteria > Pseudomonadota > Alphaproteobacteria > Caulobacterales > Parvularculaceae > S012-90. The sequence continues at coordinate 1,428 of JALSJA010000149.1, forward strand.
GGAATGCTGCTCTCCAAAGGCAATGACATCGGTAAAATCATATTTGATGATTGGCATATCGAGATTGATATTGGCGACCATGGAGCCCTTGGGTACGGTCGGATTGGTGGCAAAATAATCGGAGCCGATCAGGCCTTTTTCTTCCGCTGTTACCGCCACAAACAATATTGATCTGCGCGGGCGCTCTCCACCTTGCGAAAACAGGCGTGCTTCTTCGAGCATCACCGCAATGCCGGTAGCATTATCGAGCGCGCCATTATTGATATTATCCTCGCCTTCTTTTGCCCGGTGTGAAATGCCGATATGGTCGAGATGGGCCGACATCACCACATATTCGCCTTTCAGGACGGGGTCAGAGCCTTCCAGCACCGCCACCACATTCTTGCTTTCGATCTCTTCATAATCTGCCGAACCGCTGATTGTCATAGTCAGCGGAATATCAAACCCTTTGGGACGATTGCCCGCTTCCATTTCCGCTTCAATCGCCGCCCAGTCCATGGGGGCATCGGCAAACAGCATTTTCGCCCCGGCGCTGCTTAAAGTGGCGCTGGCTTTGACATTGGGCGCTTTGTTCAAGGTGGTTCCATCGGCTTGCAGCCATTGCATGCGCGAGCGATCTGCAAAAGAAACCATACGGTCCCAGGGGAAGCGTTTTTCCGAAGCGGCGGTATAAATCGTCACAAGCCCCATGGCTCCCCGGTCAGACGCCATTTTTGCCCGCGATGTCCGCGAGCTGTAATGGGCACGCTCTTCACTCGGCATATCAAGGGGAGCGCCGGCCAGCGCGACAACTATTTTGCCTTTAACATCCAGCCCCTCATAATCATTGATCCCGAAGCGCGGGGCATCAATGCCATAACCGGCAAAAATAACCGGCGCGCTGACATTCATGGAAACACCATTGGGCGGCATGCCGATAACATAATCCTGCAAATGTGTGAGACTTACCTCATTGCCCAGAGAATCACGAATAGCCAATTTGGCACTCTTCAGGTTCCGCTTGATATTGGCCAATGGCACCCGCTGAAAATAGCTGCCATCATCCCCCATGGGCTTGAGCCCCAGAGATTGATAACGCGCGGCGACAAAATCGGCCGCTTCATCATATTGCGCGGTGCCCGTATCACGCCCCAGCATGGCATCGCTGGACAAAAACGCGATATCGGCAGCCAGATTGCGCGCCGATTGCGAGGCATTTTCTGCCAGTTCAAAGCCAATCGCCTCTTTATCAGGCTGATTTTGGGCCTCTGGAGCCCCCGAAACACAGGCCATCAATGACAGGGACAATAAACCGACCGACCCGAGTCGGGTCATACGCGCACACAAATTCATGAAAAATCCTCTTAAAAACCATTGGCCCCATGGCCATTATCGGGGCACTTAATGCTGTTTCAGCCAAGCTTTGGCCATAGAACAGGAGGCCATCAGGACAATCAAGGAAAAATTGGCTGGGAGTATCCGCCCTTTTATTGCCCGCATTACACGCCAGACGATAATCCGGTATGGTCGTTGAACCTGAAAATTGAACCAGCATGGCAAGTCATGCTATAATCTGGCCCTTATAGCCCGACTCAATGCAGGATGCC
>JALSJA010000150.1 GCA_026989615.1 Parvularculaceae bacterium
GACCCTTATCGTGTCTTTGCCAGGCTAAAAAAGGCAAGCGATTCCTTTAATTATAACCAACGCACATTGCCTGACTTCTTCAAAGATGCTTCTGAAGAAGGCCTGCGCAAAGCCTTCCGTGAGCGCGCCATGTGGGGCGCTATGCGCATGTCGCCGCGGGACCTCGCCGATATTGGCGGTGCTGCCTATACCTATATCATCAATGGCCACAGCACGGCCGATAATTGGAACGGGGTGTTTGTTCCCGGCGAGCGGGTGCGATTGCGGATTATCAATGCCGCCGCCATGAGCATGTTCAATGTGCGCATTCCCGGCCTGCCCATGACCATTGTCAATCATGACGGCCTTAATGTTGAACCATTGGAAATTGATGAATTCCAGATGGGTGTTGCCGAAACCTATGATGTGATTATCGAGCCCAAAGACAATCGCGCTTATGCCTTTGTCGCTGAATCGATTGATCGCTCCGGTCAGGTGGTCGCAACATTCGGACCGCGTCCGGGCATGCGCGCCGAAGAGCCTGCTATGCGTCCAGTACCAACCCTGACCATGCGCGATATGGGCATGGATCATGGCTCTATGGCCGGTGGAAAACCTGGCGACGATATGAGTGGTCATGATATGGGCGATATGGACGGCAAAATGGATCACGGGGACCATAAAATGGACTCCATGGATCACGGGTCCATGGAGAAGGCTTCCGTGGTCAAACGCGGCCCCGGCGTTGCCAATATTGCGGCCATGCCCATGAGCCGTCTGGACGAACCGGGCATCGGCCTTGAGGATGTGCCACACCGCACCTTGCGTTATACACAATTGCGTTCTCTGGAACCAAACCCCGACACCAGACCACCAAGCCGTGAGATAGAATTGCATCTCACCTCCAATATGGAGCGCTATATGTGGTCCTTTAACGGGGTCCGTTTTGCCGATGTCAAAGAACCAATCAAAATGAACGAAGGCGAGCGGGTGCGCATGATCCTCATCAATGACACCATGATGCCGCACCCAATCCATTTGCATGGCATGTTTTTCGATCTGGAAAATGGTCAAGGCAATCATTTACCCCGCAAGCATACGGTCATCGTCAAACCGGGGGAAAGACTATCCTATCTCGTCTCTGCCGACCATGTGGGCGACTGGGCCTTTCACTGCCATTTATTCTTCCACATGCATGCGGGCATGATGCAGGTCGTTTCCATCCTGCCCAATGACGGCAAGATGAAAGGCATGGATCATAAGGGCCATAAAATGGACAAGATGGACCATGGAAAAATGGACCACAAAAAGATGGATCATAAGAAAATGGATCATGACGATCATAAAAAGGACAAGGCCGGAATGGACCATAAGGGTCACAAAATGGATGATATGGACATGACCGGGAAAGGAGGCATGAAATGAGACAGTCTGGACTTATAACCGCCTCAGCCCTTGCCATCAGCCTGTCACTTCTGCTCGCTCCGGCTTATGCTCTGGAAAACAAAAGCGACAAAAAAGACAAGGAAAACTCCGAACCACCATGGTCACAGGCCGCCGCCTATTGGGGGCTTGAAGAAATGGAAGCCTCGCGCAAGCCAATGCAAAAAGGCAATGGCCATACCAAAATCGGCTATGTACTCGCCGACCGCTTTGAAGTGCGCTTTGGGGATGCCGAAGATAGTTTTGTCTGGGACGGTCAAGGCTGGTATGGCGGCGACCTCAACAAGCTATGGATCAAAACCGAAGGGGAATATTCCTTTGAAAGCGACAAGGTGGAAGATGCCGAAATACAGGCCCTGTGGTCACGGGCAATAGCCCCCTATTTCGATTTTCAGGCCGGGGTCCGACAGGATTTTGAACCCAATGGCCTCACCCATGCCGTGGTTGCCATTCAGGGCCTTGCTCCCTATTGGTTTGAGGTCGATGCCTCGGCCTTTCTCTCAAGCGATGGCGATCTAACGGCGCGTTTTGCCGCGGAATATGATTTTCTGCTGACCCAACGCTTGATCTTGCAACCGCGCACAGAAATCAACTTTTCCGGCAGTGATATTCCCGCACTGGATAAAGCCAGCGGCATTACCAATGTCGATGCCGGATTACGGTTGCGTTATGAATTCAGTCGTGAATTTGCACCCTATCTTGGCGTTGCCTGGACAAGCAGCGTTGGCGGTACGGCTGATATTGTAAGAGCCAATGGCGGCAATACGGAGCAGACCAGCTTCGTCGTCGGTCTGCGTATGTGGTATTAAAAACCGCACAAAGGTCAGGCATTATTTTCACCTTTTAATGCCTGACCTTCCAATCAAAGCGATATTCCCTGTCGCCCCGAAAAATTGAAGGACGTTACATGCTAGACCTCATCGAACCAAATATTCACCCGATACTCGTTCACTTCGCCTATGCAATGTCCATAGGCGCGGTCCTGTCCTATCTGGGCGCCAGATTTGCACCGCAGGAAAGCTGGCGAACAAGCTTGAAGCCTGCCGGTGACTGGATGCTAACCATTGCCGCATTTGGCATTATCGCCACGATTGCCGCCGGCTTTCAGGCCTATTACACTGTTGACCATGACACCCCGTCTCACCTGGCAATGACAACCCACCGTAATTGGGCGGTTCCCAGCGGTACATTGATATTGCTGCTGGCGATCTGGCGATGGTTTGACCGGGCCAATCTTCCCAAAGGATTATTTGTCGGTCTGCTGACCCTTGCCGCCATCCCCCTGACCGTCACCGCATGGTGGGGCGGACATATTGTTTATAATTATGGCCTCGGGGTAAAAAGCCTGCCACAGGTTTCCGGTCCCGGCCATGGTGGCCACGAACATCCTGGTGGCGGCCATGGCGAAAGCGGTGATGCTGACAAGGGCGATGCCAAAGCCGCTGACGATCATGACGCACCCCCCCATGGTCATGGTGATGAAGAAGACACTGCCCCCATGGCAGCAAAGGACGATCATCCTGATGACGGCCATGCCCATGATGATGGGGATATGACGCAAGAGACCATGCCTGTCGTGCCCGAAG
>JALSJA010000151.1 GCA_026989615.1 Parvularculaceae bacterium
ACTTTGCATGGAGAGGTGCAGACAAACCCGGTATCAAAAGTAAGTTGGGCCTCGCTGGGCTCGGTTTTTATCAACATGGTCGGGGATTCCGGCACCATTTCACATGCCGCCAGAAACAACACGCCCACCGCCAGACCCGCCAAAGCCAAAAGCTTCTTCATTTCATTCTCCCAGATACGCGTCACCATCCCGAACAGAACCCTATCACATCTCGGCCATGGCTGCAAAAGCAGCTTCCAGATCGGCAATCAGATCCTCCACATCTTCCAATCCCGCATGAAAGCGCACTGCTTGACCGGCTTCTTCCCATGGCACCGCTGTTCTGTATTTTTGTGGCCAGACTGGAATGGCGAGACTTTCAAACCCGCCCCATGAATAGCCCATGCCAAAATGGGCAAGCGCATCAAAAAAGGCGCGAATTTTTTCGACCTTTTCGGTTTTGAAAATCGCCCCGAACAACCCGCATGTACCTGAAAAATCCCTTTGCCATAAAGCATGATCCGGATGCGAGGGCAGGGCGGGATGAATGACGCAGCTTATTTCCGGGCGCCGTTCCAACCATTTTGCCAATTTCAATCCATTGGCCCCATGCACATCCAGCCGTGCCGCCAAGGACCGCAAGCCCCGATGGGCAAGATAGACATCATCGGCAGAAACATTATTGCCAATAAGGCGCATGTTTGTGTTTATTTTCTGGGCGATCTGCGCGTCATTGGTAGCAATCGTACCGATTAAAACATCTGCGTGACCGGCAATATATTTGGTGGCCGCAATGATAGAAATATCAGCGCCCAAATCCAGCGGGCGATAAAGCAATCCGCTGCCCCAACTATTATCCACCAGCAGGGGAATATTTCGGGCTCGGGCAATATTTGCCATAGCCGGAATATCCTGCACTTCAAACGTCAAAGAGCCGGGGCTTTCGGCCAGAATAGCCGCAGTGTTTTCACGGCAAAGTTTTTCGATATGGCCGCCAAGGCGCGGATCATAATAGGTAATCTCAACCCCGCGTCTGGCCAGATAGCCATCACAGAAATAGCGCACCGGGTCATAGGCGCTATCGGTAACAAGAATATGCGAGCCGGGCAGAGCAAAACTTAATAGCGCAAAATTTACCGCCGCCAACCCCGATGGCGCGAGCAATATATGTTCGGCATTTTCCAAACCCATCACCGCCTGTTCAAAAGCCCGATGGGTGCTGGTACCAAAGCGGCCATAGAAAAATGGTCGTGTTTTCGCTGTAAACTGATCATAGGTGGGAAATAGAACCGTCGAGGCCCGCTCCGGCGGCACTGGCACCACATGGGGCTGATCGGATTTCATACGGCCTGCAGCAACCAGATTGGTTCGGGGGGAATTTTTTCTGCTCATCCGCGCCACTCAATAATGCCATTGCCTTGCCCGCTCGGGGTAAAGCCTTGTTTTTGATAAAGACGCAAGGCTGCCGGATGATCCCTGGAACAGGTTTCTATGACCAGCTTGCTAGGATCAAGATCCCAGGCGAGATCTATCACATTGGCGAGAAACCATTTGCCAAGGGACTTGCCCATAAAATCCCGTCCAAGACCAAAATATTTGATTTCAATCGCGCCATCATTGGCCTGTCTTTCCCGTGCATCAATCTCGGCCATGCCCGCCGCCGCGCCTTCCACATAAAGACAATAAAGATAGACCGCCTCATCATGAATGATTGGGAGCAATTCTTCATCCGCCATATAGCGCCGCTGGACCCAATACCATTCGGCACCGACATAATCATATAAGAAACGATAAAAGGCCGCGGGGCATTTCTCTACCCGCATCAAGGCTGTTTTATAGGGGAGGCGCGGCGGAAGCGGCTTGGTCGAGCGCGCCAGCATTTCGAGATAGGTTATGGTAACCTCGAATTTTTCAACTTCACCGCCCTCGCTCATGGCCTGTTCCTTTATTGATCCATCCAGTTTGGAATGGGTAAGTCTTTTTGCCTTAAAAAGTCCGGATTATAAAGCTTTGACTGATAACGATTACCATAATCACATAACATGGTGACAATGGTTTTACCGGGACCAAGCTCTTTGGCCATGGCCATCGCACCGGCAATATTAATCCCAGACGACCCGCCAAGGCACAGCCCCTCTTCTTCCACCAAACGAAACAGAATTTGCAGTGCTTCCGGGTCTGGCACCTGATAGGCCGTGTCAATTTCAACGTCTTCCAGATTGGCGGTAACGCGGCCCTGACCAATGCCTTCGGTGATCGAACCACCGGACGCTTCCAGCGCGCCGGTTTTTACCCAGCTATACATTTTTGATCCCATGGGGTCGGTAATCGCCATGGTAATATTTTTATTTTTCTCTTTCAGGCCAAGTGAAACCCCGCCAATCGTGCCGCCAGAGCCTACGGCACAGGTAAAACCATCGACCTGACCGTCGGTTTGTTGCCAAATTTCTTGCGCAGTGCCAAGGCGATGGGCTTCGCGATTATCCCTATTGTCAAATTGATTGGCCCATAAAACGCCGCCATTTTCTTTCGCCCCCAGTTCCTTGGCGAGACGCTCCGAATAACGGACATAATTGTCAGGATTGGAATAGGGCACCGCATCCACTTCGATAAGCTCGGCGCCAAAAATACGAATGGCGTCCTTTTTCTCCTGCGACTGGGTGCGGGGAATAACGATTGTAACCTTATAGCCAAGAGCCTTGGCAACCATGGACAGGCCAATGCCGGTATTGCCCGCCGTGCCTTCGACAATATGGCCGCCAGCGGTCAGTTCGCCTCTGGCTTCGGCGGCGCGTATGATCCCCAAAGCGGCACGGTCCTTTACGGACTGGCCCGGATTCATGAACTCGGCCTTACCCAAAATAGTGCAGCCGGTTTCTTCCGACGCACGCTTCAGTTTGATCAGCGGTGTATTGCCAATCGCTTCCAGCACCGAATTACGAATATCCATGAAAAAAGCCCTTAAACTGGTTTTCACTATCTTGATAGGGCTCTGTCTTAATAGGGAAT
>JALSJA010000152.1 GCA_026989615.1 Parvularculaceae bacterium
CGGCGTGATACCCACCGCATATAGAATATCCCGATAGCCTCCCGCAGAAAAATAGGCCGCTTCTTTCAGGGTCGAAACCGTGATGGCGGATTGGCGCCCGCCATTGGCCACAGCAGCAACCTCCAGGGATTTTGCTGTTTTCAAATGCGGCCGCAGGCAAATATTATTTTTCGCCGCCAAAGCACGAAAGCGCCGGGTATTTTTCTCCAAACGCGCCTTATCCAGAACAAGGCGCGGTGTTTCAATAGTATCGAACATTTAGAAACTATTTCTTCGGTTTGTAATCTCTTGAAGAGGAATGGGTATGGACGACCTTCCAGACCCCGTCAATATTGCGGAATAGAAATGTCGACCGCCCGGCCTTGTCGATAACCCGCCCGCTCTTGACCAATATTCCTTTAATCCGCGTATCGGCAATCGCCCATGCAAACCCGTTTTCAAAATGCACTTCAATATCCGAATATTTAACCTCAAAATTTTCAATGGCGCCCTTTTCCGGTTCCACATGATGGACGATCAAATCCTCAAGCCCTTCATTCTGGCCACCGGATTCAATATAACGCGCCCCTTCAAAATCCAGAAAATGCTTGCGAAACGGCGTGCCATCTCCATTTTCCCAACCCACACCAATATCAGCAATAATGGCTTTAATGCTGGCTTCATCGGCTTCACTGGCGAAAGCCAGTGCCGGTGCAAAAACCAGTGCAATAATCAAAAAAATAATTTTGCGCATTTCAATTTCCTTTCTCGACCTGCCATAAAGGTAATAGCCCTCACAAGTTTACATGCATTAAACCCGTTGACCAGCCATATTCGTCAACCAAAAACATACCCCAAAACAGGCCGCGCCCATTTCGGGATATCAATTCCGTAAAACAGATTTTGCTGGCCCTAATCGATTTTGCGATAATAATAGGAGTCGCCAGCATTGGTGGTCAGGGCCAAAGTCGGCGTGCCATTATAATCTTCAAACACTTCATAGGTCCAATTGCCTTGGGTGCCATCCTGCCAATTGATTTGCAAGGCCGTGCCATTGGTGGCCCAGGCCCCATAATCCGGCGGATTGTCACCGCCCCCACGAATGGAAACACCGCCCGTACCGCCCGCAACAACAGCACCAGAGCCCCATGCAACCGTGCCATCGGCAGAAAAGGCCCATTTGCTTGAGCTTTCAATATAAATGCCACCAGAGCCACGGTTCGAGCGCGACATCCACGCACCGACAATATCCGCATTTCTGTTTCCGGCAGGGGCGTTGACCGACGGGCTCGAAGAATATGGCGCAGCAGAAGCGCCGGAAGACGCATAATTATCGCCCAAAGTCACATTCACCGTTTCGGTTATTTGAATCGCCGCCTGCTGATAAGCGTCGAACATTTCCGGCGGGCTAAGACTAATCATAAGCACCATTGTGCCATCATCAGCAACCAGACCGACCACAAAGCTCGCCCCTTCCTCGCCCTCGTCAACATAATTGTAGCTGTTATAGACAAGGCCGCCGCCCAAACGGGTAGCCGGACCGACCGGATGGAGATCAACCTCCTTATAGGTAATCACGCCATCCATTTCTTGCGCCAGCGCTTCATATTCACCCGTGCCGATCTGTATGACCATGAGATTATTGTCTTCATTGACCAGCGGCAAAATCCCGATGCTCAGCTCATGCTGGGGAATATTTTCATCCGCAACCGCAATCACATTCTCCGGCAAGGTGAAGGTAACCCCACTATCGGGATATTCCATCACCGTCCCGCCCAGATAAAAGCCCCCCGCCTCCGGCACATCGGCACGCGCCATGACATTGAATAAAACCAAAGCAGCCATGGATAAAGCGCCGAAAACCAGCAGGGTCCATTTTTGACTAAAAAAAGTGCTCATCTTTTATCTCCTGATTGTCAGTAAGATTTAAGGACTTGTCTGCCGCAAATTCCACTCAACCCGCAATTCAATATTGTCAAGATGCGTGTCAGAATTGCCTGCATTCTGCTGGCCTCCGGGCACCCCACCAATGATACAGTCTTCTGGGGGCGTATCAGCAATAAAAGGTGTGTATTCCGCAGCGTTTACATGTGGAACCGGGCCCGCATATTCGAGAGTGAGCCGATTATTCACAATGCGCCCATTTGCCGAAAAGAGACCAAATGATGCGGTGCCATTAATTTCAACAAGACCATTAGAGGTTTTTCTCCATGTCACGGCATTTTCCAGATCCTGCAATTCACGCTCTGTTTCTATGACCCGGCGCACGCCCTCATTTGACACGCCTCTTTTTTGACAGGCTACATAGCGAATCCCGCTCTGCCGAACCATCATTACATTCTCTTGCAAAACTCCCGTGCCATTGCTGGCCGATTCAAACCTGTTCAAAGTTAAGGTCACATCACCGGCGCTGATAAAGTAACCGAGCGGATGGGTGCTCAGGGACCATATATTACTTCCGGAAAAAGAAACATTTCCACCGAGAATTTTATAATCAGTGTCGAGTATTTTCTGCCGCCCATTTCGGTGAAAGGCCACCAGTCTGGCCCCATCCTCCCCGGTATAATCCATATCCGTGATTTCCGCTTCAATGCGCGAGGGGGTTGCATTTTTAATCCGCAAATTGATGGCCCGGCCATTGTCGCCTTGTAATTGCAGAACAAACGAACCCGGCATAAAGTCGCGCCCTTCAATTACCAAAAGCTGACCGGGGCGCGCTGCCTCCAATGGGGCCCAGCCGGTTACAACCGGCGCTGGCCCCAACGGGCTTTGGTCGGCCACAACGCCAATGGAAGGGGTTAGAATTTGCACATTTCCGCGGTCAATGGAGGGGCTTAAATCACGTCCGCTATCGGGCGGTGCGGATTCGGCCGGTTTATTACTCCCGCGCACCCCTTCTACTCTTTGTATATCGACCCCGGCGGCGCGGCGTGTGGGAATATCCGCCAATGGTTTCGAGACAATACCATAGGTACCCTTGGCGCGAAGCTGC
>JALSJA010000153.1 GCA_026989615.1 Parvularculaceae bacterium
ATCCCTGCCGTACCCGCACACCATGTTTCTCAAACCCGCGAATAATCGCTTCGGATAGGGCCGAGCCGCCAACCAATGTATATTTCATGGACGAAAAGGTTTTGTTGTTTTCCTCGATGTAAGACAGCAAGCCAAGCCAGATGGTTGGAACGCCCAGCGAATAAGTCACCTTCTCGTCTTCAATTAAAGTATAGAGACTCTCCCCATCCATGCCCGGACCCGGCAAAACCAGCTTTGCTCCAATTAACAAGGCTGCATAAGGTGCATTCCATGCGTTTACATGGAACATCGGCACCACCGGTAACAGGGTGTCCTCATGGGTGCACCCAAAAGACGCCGGTAGGCAAGTGACCATGGCCTGCAAAACGATTGCCCGATGCGAGTATAAGACCCCCTTGGGCTGGCCTGTGGTGCCAGAGGTATAGCACATGGAGCAGGCCGTGTTCTCGTCCAGATCCGGCCAGTCATAGCTGTCTTTTTCCTTGGCCAAAAGAGTTTCATAGACTGCCGGATTCAGCGGTGATTTTGGCGCATTGGCCTTATCGGTTAAAACCACATAGCCTTTGACCGATTTGAGATGCGGCGCGATCGCTTCAATCAGGGGAGCGAAGGTCAAATCATAAAAAACAAATTTGTCTTCCGCATGATTGATGACAAAAGCAGCATTTTCCGGGCCAAGGCGCGGGTTAATGGTGTGACAGATGGCACCAATGCACCCAAGGGCATAATATAGCTCTAGCTGCCGATGGGTATTCCAGCCCATCACGCCGACACGATCGCCCGGCTTTACCCCCATGCGAACCAGCGCATGGGCCAGCTTGGCCATGCGTTTTTCCGCGTCCTTAAAGCTGTAGCGGTGAATGCCCCCCTCCACCAGCCTGGTGACAATCTCCTGATTGGCATAATTGTTAACCGCAATCTTCAAAATCCCCTTAATCGTCAGGGGGGTGTGCATCATCAAACCTTCCATGGATATCCATTCCTATTGCAAAAAATCGAAATATACGGGAGGTATCTTGCCGCAAGCTTGGCGTTTAGGCAATGAAGCATCACATATGAACGCTCGTTTTTGTCAGGGAAATCTATTAGAACCACTCCATGCCAATTGTCAGCCTTATCATTGTTACATGGAACGCCGCCAAAACCCTGCCCCAATGCGTTAAGTCATTGGCGGCACAAGAGTTTAAGGATTGGGAGCTGATTATTGTCGACAATGATTCGCATGATGGCAGTGCCGATTCTTCGCATTTTTCGCCATTGCGCGAACGGGGCATTGCAGTGCAAATCTTTAAACGAGACGAAAATACCGGCTTTGCCGCCGGGGTCAATTTTGCCGCTCAGCAGGCAAAAGGCGACTATCTGGCATTGCTAAACCCTGACGCCTATCCCGCCACTGACTGGCTGCCCACCCTGGTCCATGCGGCCAATATCCTGCCCGGTTATGACGCCTTTGGCTCGGTACAGATTGATGCGCAAAATCCAGAGCTACTCGACGGTCTGGGGGATGTCTATCATGTCAGCGGCATTGCCTGGCGCGGCGCTTACGGACACCCGATCGCGAAAGTTCCGCCCCAGACACAAGAATGTTTTGCCCCATGCGCAGCAGCGGCTCTATATCGCAAAGACCGTTTTCTCGATCTTGGGGGATTTGACGAGAGCTTTTTTTGCTATCATGAGGACGTTGATTTCGGCTTTCGCTTGCGCCTGCAAAATGGTCGCGCCGCTCTGGTACCGCAAGCGCGGATTTTGCACGAAGGATCGGCCTCGACCGGGCGGCGCAGTGATTTTGCCGTCTATCACGGCACCAGAAACCGCGTCCGCACTTTCATCAAAGACATGCCGGGGCTTTTGTTCTGGCCGCTATTGCCCGTGCATATGGTGGCCAATCTTGTTCTGGGCCTGCGCAGTTTCAGCCTTGGCGTCGGCGGCGCTTTTTGGCGCGGTCTGTGGGATGGTTTTTTTGCCTCCCCACAGGCGTGGCGCGATCGCGGTGCCATTCAGCGCCGCCGCAAGGTAAAAATTCGCAAGATTGCCAAAAGCCTAAGCTGGTCTCCTATCATATTACTGAAGCGCGAGGCCGATTTACGCCCTCTGCCGTCAAGGAACCATTCAAGTGATCACTTGCGCAATGATTGATTGTACACACCCCTCGTCCAGAGGATAATCCTGCTCGATCCACAAATTTTCCGCTCGCCGCAAGGCGCGCCCCATGGCCGGGCCCGGCTTTAACCCCGCTTTTTCCAGACGCGCGCCATTGATGGGGAAATCTGGCGCCGTCCAATCTTCCGGCAATGCCAATAAATCAGGCAGATATTTTGCCAGTGCTTCATCTTCGACTGCCCGCAAAGCAAGGGCCGAACGAAAAACCCTTTGCCCGAAGCGATAGAGAATTTCCTTGGCCGCTTTTTCATCAATATTGTCTTTCAGCACCATCGCTTTTTTCATGGCCACCATCGCCGAAAAGCTTTTGCGCGACAGGCGCAAACGCGACGATAGCGCTTTCAAGTCATCAGGCCATAGCGCCACCAGAAAGCTTTCAAAGTCCGGCGTGATAAATTCATAAAGTTTCTTCAGCGCCGACAGATTGGCTGATGGCTCGTAAACCTCCCGCAATACGCCGTCTTCGGCCATCATCGAAACAATCTTCGGCGCTGATTTGGCTGCGGAAAGCTTTTTTAATTCAACCGCAATACGTTCAGAAGCAATTTGCGACAAAGCCTTGGCATGGCGCTTGCAGGCAGCGCGACCCTCCCCGTCTACCTCTGTAGCAAAATGCGCTGAAAAGCGATAAAACCGCAAAATGCGCAAATAATCTTCTTGCAAGCGCGCATTGGCGTCGCCAATAAAGCGCACCCGACCCGCTTTGATATCCTCAACCCCTCCGGTCGGGTCCCACAATTTCCCGTCCATGGTCAGATAAATTGCATTGATGGTAAAATCCCGTCTCAACCCATCAACGGTCCAGTCCTTG
>JALSJA010000154.1 GCA_026989615.1 Parvularculaceae bacterium
AAACTTTGTTTTAATCAAATCAAAAAGGCGCCGGTTTGAAACCAGCGCCTTTTCTTTTTCCTGCATGCCGCTCGGGGTCGGTTGGCGGGGGTGCAAGAGATTGGTCCCGTGTTAGCAGCGCATCACTGGCGTGCTGCACAGCACACGGGATGACGGGAGTGGTTTGTTTGGCTCCCTTGCGCCCCCTCGTCCTTCGACAAGCTCGGGATGAGGGGGAAGAGGGCGCCCGGTTTTTTTAAAAGAAGTAGATGATCGCTTCTGACAGGCTGATATTTTTCTTGCCCAGGGTGAAGCTGACCGCATCGAAACTGGGTGGGCCTTTTAGCTCGGCGCCGTTGATTGCAGCCCAGCCATCGATCGGGGCGCCATATTCGTTCACATCGAATACACCATCGCCATCAATATCGTGCCATACCATCAGGGCATATTGACCGGGGTCGACATCCTTGAAGGTAAGCGTGTAGCTGTCTTCGGTCACATCCTTGATGATCTCTCCGGCAGCGGCGTCTTGCTGCATGAACTGGTCTTGCGTTTGCAGAGCCACATAAAGATCGCCGCCCGTGCGCAGGCCGGTAAGCTCGACTTCCACATCGGCGGCTGAAGCCATGCCCATAAGAGCAATTGGAGCGGTGATGATGGTTGTCACGAAGGCGATTGCGGTTTTTTTCACAATATTGGTCATGAGGGTTCTCCCTTTGAGGTTTTATACGACTGATATTTTCTTGCGACAAAGAACTTTGTAAATTAAAGTAATTAAATATGCAAGGGGTTTTTTTCAAAAAAAATGGGTCTTCGGTCGGCTTTGGTTGAAAAATGGCGTATTTGCTGGGGTTTTGGGGGCTCAAGCTTTGCATATCCTTCAATTTCGCTCTTACCTCATGAAGCGGGGAAGGGATTTTTGTTGAAGGCTGGGTTCTTTTGTCTCCACCCTTCGAGACGCCAGCAGAAGGTGGCTTCTCAAGGTGAGGTGGAGGGAGAGCTTCTGGGGTGTTTTTAGGACTCTGCGCCTTGTTCTTTTCTGGCTGGATAGCCAATGGGATCATTTATTCCGGAAAATCGCCTCAAAATTGCCTTTGGCGGGTGGAAGTTTTTTATCAAAACGGGCAAAGCTGCCTGTTATGGATAATGGATCACCAGCATCAAAAGAGGCGGCATCTGCAGATAGCCTGCCCATTACCCCGCGTGAGCGGCTGGCGGTTTTGGTGGCGTCTATTCTTGGTTCGTCCATGGCCTTTATCAATGGCACTTCGGTGACTTTGGCCCTTGATGCGATTCAGGCGGATCTCGGGGCGAGCCTGTCGCAAATGTTGTGGGTGGCGTCTGTTTATATGCTGTTTCTGGCAGCGTTGATGCTGATTGGCGGGGCGCTCGGGGATTTTTATGGGCGGCGGGCAACCTTTTCCTGGGGGGTCGGGATTTTCACTCTTGCCTCGCTTGGCTGCGCGCTGGCGCCCAATCCGGATATGTTGATTCTGGCGCGGGCCGGGCAGGGGATTGGGGCGGCTTTGTTGACGCCCATGTCTTTGACTTTGATTGCCGATGTTTTTCCCAAAGGGCCGCGCTCCATGGCGATTGGCATATGGTCGGCGGCGTCTGCGGTGATGACCGCTATCGGGCCGCCGCTCGGGGGTTGGCTGGCATCTGAAATTTCATGGCGCTGGATTTTTATTATCGCCATTCCCATCGGTATTTTGACTTTGATCATTTCACTGGTGTTCACACCGTCGCGCCCGCCCAAGCGCAGGCCGGAAAAAATTGACTGGCAAGGGGCGGTTCTGGCCTTTGTCGGCTGTAGCGGTCTTGCGTTTGGTTTGATTGCATTGGCGCGGGCGGACGGGGCCGGGCTTTATGAATGGCTGGTGCCGTTCATGGTCGGGGTGATTGCGATTGGTTTGTTGATAAGGGTGGAGCAGCGGGCGACCTCCCCCATGGCGCCGCCGGAATTGTTCCAATCGGGGCTGTTTAATTCGGTCAATTTTATTACCATTCTGCTGTACGGGGCGATGAGCGGGATTTTTGTATTTTATCCGATCTATCTCAAAGAAGTGCATCACCTGCCCTTGATGCAGGCAGGGCTTGCCTTTTTGGGCTTTACCCTGCCCATGGGTATTTTGACCTTGGGCTCCGGTTTTTTGATGAAACGCTTCGGGGTGCGTCTGCTTTTGGCCTTTGGTTCGACCATCACCATGCTTGCTTTTGCCGCCATGGGGTTATTTGATTGGTCGGGAAGCCTGTGGGGCGCGTTTATCGCGATGATGATTTTCGGCACCGGCATGGCCTTTGTGGTGCCATCCATGACCACGGTGATTTTTAATGCAACGCCAGAAGAAAGCCATGGGGCGGCGTCCGGGGTAAACAATGCCCTTGCCCGCGCGGCGTCCCTGTTTGCGATTGCCGGTTATGGGGCGATTGCCGCCGGGGTTTTTGCAGCCAATGCCGGGGCTGAAGCGCGGTTTGTAGGCTTTGGCATGGGCGAAGCCTTGTCGGGTGATGTGGGGGAAAATTATCGCAATGCCATGAATATTGCTTTTAACATGCTGATCTATGTGAGCATGGGATTGGCCCTAAGTGCGGTGGTGGTGGCTTTGTTTTTTATCGACAAGACGGCAGAGCGCACCAGTGTGAAGATCAGCGCGCGCCACCAGATTTTTGGATTTTTGCGGATGTTCTCAACGGCGCCGACGCGGGAAAAAGACATCACCCAAGGTCATGAAATATTGTCGGATAGTCAGCAGGCAGGGAGCGGGGAAGAATAATTTTGCGTTATCAGACGCAACGCATCGGATGAGGCAGGTTTGGTCCCGGGGGCTGGGGGGCATAATCCGGTTAGAAACCTATAAATTGCCTCATCCGATAATTCCCTTATGGGGGGCAAATGCGGCGGTGCTTGGGGCGAAATGGGGCGATTTTATGCCTATGTCTCACCAGTGGGCGAGAAATAGAATATTTATGGGGTTGCAAGAGGG
>JALSJA010000155.1 GCA_026989615.1 Parvularculaceae bacterium
TCCTTTCTCTCACGGCTGGTTTTTGCTATGCGGAGTGGGTCGTTTCAATCTCGGTGATTGACCGACCTTCAATGACGGTAAAAGGTTCCGCGTTGTCATGCTGAAGCTGGTTGAGTGCCGCCTGTTGACTGACGATCAGCGTGGTGAGGGCCGTGCGTTCGCGGATAAGGTTTTTGTTGATGCCAGCGGCACGCTGTTCAAAACTTACCTGATTGGTTTTTTGTTCACCGCGAATTTCATCCCGGCGCAGGTTAAACGCCTTCATCGCTTCCGCCTGTTCCTGATCAAGGCAGGTGAGTTTTAGCTCGATGCCCTGCAAAGCAACATCTCTGGTTGCCTCGGCGGTGCGAAGTTCTTCCTCGCTCTCGGTCTCAAGGCGAATGAGTTGTTTTTGTGCGTTTTTAATCAGGCCTTCCGCCTGACCTGTAAGTGTAATTAAAAACTCCGCTGCTGACTTATTGGTCATGAGGTTGTTCCTTTTCTCTCAAATCCGGCGGGATGCCCGGCCGGGGTGGGTTTGAATTGACGATATATGTTGGTAATCATTTTCACCCGGTCGACGCTCGGATGGGTGCTTGCAATATTTTGAAAAACCTGTGCGGCCCGCGGATGAGCAATTTTGCCCAGGCTTTTGCCATCGCCATCGGCAAATTCCAGCTGGTCACCACCGAGATAGAGGATCATGGTTGCTTTGATTTCACTCACGGCTGATCCTCGCTTTGCTCGGGCCTGCGAGGCGCGGGCTTTTGCCCGGCTCGCTTTTCGCTCACTTGAACTCCCGGTGTTATGTCGATCAGACCTTGATCGACAGTTTGGCCGTCTATCGGGTCGCGCCAGTGGCGCTCGCCCTTGGCCATGGTCTCCACACAAAAGGCGACGCATTCACCACAGATGCTCACGTTTGGGCCGTGGTGCATGAAGCGCCGCTCGACCTTTGGTGTGCCGCAAAACGAGCAGCTGTGAAGCGGTTTGATCATTACTAAACCTTCGCCAGATCAATGGTGATGGCCTGCCATTTGGCCGCGCCATTCTCGCGTTGATAAAAGCGAATGTAGGTTTTGGAGCCGACCACCCGCATGGCATCGCGAATGGCTTCCATGGCTTTTTGCCAGCGCTCGTCGTTGATCTTCATGCGCAACAGCATGAATATATCGGCACGGTTGACCTGGCCTTCCCTGTCGGTATTAAAGGCACTGGTAATGAGTGCGCGAATTTCCGGGCGGCTATCGGCCGACCATTCAATCAGGCATTCATCAATCAGGCTTTTGGCGGTCTGCAATTCAGAGCCAAAATCGATGTGGTCAGCGACCTGCACCTGAATTTTCATGGTGCCATCGTAGGACATCAAGGTCATATTACCCTTGCGTCCTCCGAGCTTTGCATCATATTTTTCAGCAATAAGCGCTTCCAATGCACCAATATCTTCAAAGCAATGACCATGGAACCGAGCAACTTGAGCGCTTAGGTCATGGGCAAAGGCAATCACCCTGCGCACCGTGTCATCTTCCAGCTTGTCCTGATCTTTAACGAGTTCGACCGGCACCAGACTGCCCTTGACATCGGTCATATATTTATTGCCTTCCACTTCCCGGACAGGACTTTTGAAAGTGATGGTGCGATCTTCAGTTTGTGCGTGATTTTCAAGTGTCATTGTGTTTTTTCCTTATTGGTGCCTCAGCAATTACCGACTTCCGCCACTACGTCGCGCAGGTTTCGTCCCGGGCGGAATTCGGCATAGAATTCCCGGTACGCTATCCGGTAGCGGGCATGGTCTTTCCCTCTCAGGCTTAAACGGCGCTTATCGGGGTTGTTTTTAAACCGTGATTGAGCCGCAATTAACCGGCGAAGTGAGCATTCGCGGCTGCGATCATCGCACTCCGGCAGCGGGCAATTGAAGCAAGGATGGATATCGGCTACACGAAATTTCATGCCGCACCGCCATTGTTTCCATCACCGCACGGATATTCCTCTCCCGGATCAGCGCCGATATGCACAGGCCGCACCATCAGGCAGACATTGGAGCCGGTCCGGTCGACCTCATCGATAATCTGATTGGAGATATTGTTCAAAACATCATTATTGCGCAGCATGGCTTCTGCACGCACAAGATCCGTGTTGACTAGTTTAAGCGCGTCTTCGCTAGCCCTCAGGTTCCATGTCAGTTGCGATATCTGTTCGCTCATCTGGCGCGCAAGATCGCGCCAACTTCCTACGCCTTTGGCAAATTCAACAACCTGCTCGGCATTGAGGTAAAGGCCGTCATGGCAGTTCAGTGATAGCTCGACCAGGAACTGGTCCAATTCATCTCTCAATAATTCACGCATTAGTTTTCCTTTCCTGAAACATCGCGCAAGCGCGAATGGTGGCAGCCAGCCCGGCAAGCGCGGTAAACCCGCACGCTGGTACTGTCAGAATTTCCTCGCGGTTTTTTCTGCCAATCAAGGCAGACGTTTTTGGAGATTTCGCCCTGGGCCGGGCAGTTGACATTCAGGCCCATAAGAGCACCGCGCACAGCATCTTCAACGGCGGTTAAATCGCCCTTGTATTTATTGTTCAAAACATTGCTGACGGCGGTTGATGAATAGCCAATTTTTTGGCCAGCCGCCTTGAGCGCATAACGGTCGGTTAGCGCTGCAAGTTCTTCGATCCAATCTGGTGCTGCATTATTCCAGGCGGTGGCGATCTTTGTGGAGAATAAAACATCGTTCATGATGAAACCTCCTCGGCGATCACATCGCCGACAATGGTCTCGGTATTTGCGTCATAAACCAGTTTTGAGCGCAGGATTTTTGGTGCTTTTGGCCCGGTGTTACACGATGGTTTAAGCCGGTAGGTCGTTGCAACGCCCTTGCCTTTGACAGCAAACATGCCAGCCTTATTCAGCGTTTTTACATATGAGCTGACTGTTTGGCTGGTTAGAGGCACTTCGTCTGTTGAGGCCATAATCAGCAGATCACGGATTTTA
>JALSJA010000156.1 GCA_026989615.1 Parvularculaceae bacterium
GGCTTGTCTTTGCCGGTATTGATGTCATTGGCGACAAGCTGACTGAAATCAATGTCACCTCCCCCACCGGCATTCAGGAAATCAAAAATTTCGGCGGCGCCGACATTGCCGCCCTGTTCTGGGACTGGGTCGAAGCGCGCCTATAAGCACCCTTTCTTTTTTAAAATTTTACCCCCGCCAAAATCGAAGCCCTTGACGAAATTCCGCTGATAAGCTGACATATTCGCCATGAATCAGACCGTCCCGCCCCCCAAAGACGTCAAGCCGGGCACGATCGAGGCTCGCATCATCCCCGGCGTCACCGAAGATGTCGTCGCATGGTTGCGCCCCTGCAAAGCTGGCCGCGACTGGATGGACGCCACCCCGCAAAAATTTATCTATCGCTGCGTGCCTCTTGCCGCCGCCAACACTATGGGCTGGGAATTGCTGAACCCTGTATCCGCCACTATCCGCTGGAATGGCGGACAGATGAATGGCGATCTTGCCGTCACCACAAAAACCCCCCACCCCTTTGCCGCCGCTTCGCATTTTGGCTGCGGGATTGTCACATGGTATTTGCCGTTTTTATTCCGTACACCCCCGGATATGGGTCTGGTTGTCTCCGGTCCCGCCAATCAGGATCATGATGATGCGGTTCCTTTGGAGGCCTTTATCCGCACCGACTGGCTGCCCTTCCCCTTCACCATGAATTGGCGCGTGACCCGCAAGGATACCGATATTGAATTTGCCAAGGGCGAGCCCATTTGCCGCCTCTATCCCTTCCCCATCGCCCTATTGGAAGAAACCCGAATAGAAATATCAAAACTGGAAAGCGATCCCGGCTTTCTTGCCGAGGTCAATCAATTCGGCAAGGCCCGCCAGCAAAATGTCGCCAAACAACAAGCCGACGCCGCCAAATGGCAAGCCACCGGCGAAAAACCAAAAGGCGACGGCGTCTGGAACGCCCAATATGTAAAAGCCGGCCAAGCCAACAAAAACGGCTTCACCCGCCACCAAACCATATTCAAATGCACCCCCCCAAAACATGTCGATTAACCATCTTACAAAATAGCAACGGAAATTTTGCCCACCGCCCGTTGATCCCTATGGCGGCGCCTCTTTCAAGCCCGCTCATGAACAGGGAGTGTTATATATGGCAAACGCAAAATTTTCACGCCGCTCTTTACTGGCTATCGGGTTAATAGGCGGGCTTTCTTTTCTTTCTGGTTGTGCGGCCAGCGCTCATCCGCAATCGGTTGCACCTGTCGGCAAGCCCCAAGGATGCCATTTCCATCTTGTTTACGAGCCCCCCCTGTTCCCATTTTGTTCTTGACACTCACACCCTCTGCCCCTAGGCTTTCCCTCGCAAAAAGCAGTATCGGGAGGCTGGCATGGTTGCGGAAGTAACGACTTTTGCCTTTGAGGGGGTTGAGGCCAAACCTGTCAGGGTGCAGGTCCAGCTGGTTGGCGGGCAGAATAATTTTGTCATTGTCGGCCTGCCGGACAAAGCCGTTTCCGAGGCCCGCGAGCGGGTCCGCGCCGCCTTTAGTGCTATCGGACTTGGCATGCCGCCAAAGCGCGTCATCTGCAATCTTGCCCCGGCCGACCTGCCCAAAGAGGGCAGCCATTTTGATTTGCCCATCGCCCTTGCCCTGCTCGCCGAAATGGGCGCCATGCCCAAAGATGCCGTTGAAGGCTATGCGATTATGGGCGAACTCGGCCTTGATGGTTCCATTTTGCCAAGCGCCGGCGCCCTGCCTGCCGCCGTCGGTGCCAATAGTCGCGAGCTTGGCCTCATCTGTCCGGCCGCCAATGGCCCGGAAGCCGCATGGGCCGGTGCCGATGTGGATATCCTCGCCCCGGCCAGTCTCATTCAACTGGTCAACCATTTCAAAGGCACACAAATCCTGTCGCGCCCGAAAACCGGCGCCCTGAAAGCCCCGCCGGAAATCGCCGATCTCAAAGATGTCAAAGGTCAGGAAACCGCCAAGCGCGCTTTGGAAATTGCTGCCGCCGGCGGCCATAATCTTTTAATGCTCGGTCCCCCGGGCTCCGGCAAATCCATGCTCGCCGCGCGCTTGCCCGGCCTGTTGCCCCCCCTCACCCCGGAAGAAATGCTCGAAGTTTCCATGATCCAGTCCATGGCCGGATTGATTGAGGGCGGCACCCTCACCCGCGCACGGCCCTTTCGCGCGCCCCATCATTCAGCCTCCATGGCGGCCATGGTTGGCGGCGGCATGCGCGCCAAACCGGGGGAAGCCTCGCTTGCCCATCACGGCATTTTATTTCTCGATGAACTCCCGGAATTTACCCCGCAAGTCTTGGACAGCCTGCGCCAGCCTTTGGAAACCGGTGATGTGATGATCGCCCGCGCCAATGCCCATGTGCGCTATCCGGCACGGTTCCAACTGGTCGCAGCCATGAATCCCTGTCGCTGCGGCCATGGCAAAGCCAGTGGCCGCGCTTGCGGCCGCGGCCCCAATTGCGAACAGATTTACCAATCGCGTGTTTCCGGACCGTTTCTTGATCGTATGGATCTGGCCATTGAGACCCCGCCCGTTTCCGCCCTTGACATGACCGCCCCCGCCACCGGCGAAACCTCCGCCAAGGTCGCCGCCCGCGTTGCCAGAGCCCGTGATATTCAAACCGCCCGGGCGCAAGAACTGCAAAACACCAAATCCGCAAATCACGACAGCATGTTTTCCTATCCCCGCACCAATGCCAAATTGCCCGATAGTATTTTGGAAAAAATCGCCACCCCTGACGAAAAAGGCGCCGCCCTGCTCACCCGCGCTGCCGAAAGCCTGAACCTGTCGGCCCGCGCCTATACCAGAACCCTGCGTGTTGCCCGCACCCTCGCCGATCTCGAAGGCGAAACCGGCATTAAGCGCCGCCATATTGCCGAAGCCATTTCCTATCGGCGGCGCGAAGACAATAGCGAACAGATCGCCATAAAAGCACAAAGCCCTCATTCCTC
>JALSJA010000157.1 GCA_026989615.1 Parvularculaceae bacterium
CCGGCAATTCGGTTGCGGCGCTAATTGCCGAGAAATGCGCCAGAAATCCCTGCTGGTTGGGCTTGTTGTAATAGCCGGTGGCGCAAAGCAATCCATCGGCCCCCACATCCTCGGCGATTTTCACAAGCTCCAACGCTTTGGCGGTGTCATTGGACCCCGCACCGGCGATCACCGGTACCCGGCCCTTGGCGGTCTCGACGCATAAAGCCACCACCCGTCTATGCTCTTCCAATGTCAGCGTAGGCGCTTCACCGGTCGTGCCCATGGGCACCAGCCCATGGGTGCCGGCGGTAATCTGGCGCTCGACCATGGCGACAAAGCTTTGCTCATCCACCGCGCCATCTTTGAACGGGGTGACGAGGGCTGTGATCGAGCCGGTAAATTTATGGGCCATGACAAGCTTCCTGCATTCAAATCAATGGGCGCACTATGCCCAGATTGGGCGTTTTGGTTAAAGGAGAATTTGCCGGAACACCACCAAAATCAGGCTCTTTGCCCTGTAATAGCCCTGATTATGGCCCAAATTTGGACTTTGACCCGGACGAGGGACGCGATATGGTTAACTTCTGGCCCTTTTCAGGGCAAAGGGCCTGATTTTTGCACACCTGATTTTGCACAATAGACAGGCTGAAGTGGGTTAGTTGAGGAGAGTTGGTTAGTGTTCAGGTTTCGTCTCATCGGATTTGTCCTTTTCCTGTTCAGTCTGACGACAGGCATGGCCTATGCCAATGCGCCAATGCCCCGTCTCAAGCCGGAGGCTCCCGGTCCGGTCTATCTCTCCCGCGCTGATTACCGCAATCTTGACCAGTTTTTTGACGCCCTCGACCATCGCCAATATTCCGTGGCCGCCTCTTTGCGAAAATCCGTCAATGATCCGATTGGCCGCGCCATTGCCGACTGGGCTTTCATCAAATCTGACAACCCCTATGTCACCCTCGCCGATGTCGATAGCTTTCTGGAAGAATATTCCGATTGGCCCCTGCCCGACACTATTCGCAAGATCGGTGAAGAACAGATTACCAATGCGACACCCGCGCAAACCGTGCTGGATTATTTTGAAGGCCGGGAGCCTTATTCCAGCCATGGCAAATTGCAGCTTGCCAGAGCCTATTTTGAAACAGGCATGGAACAAGAAGGCATTCGGCATTTACGATCCGCCTGGATTGATCATAGCTGGAAATCAAGCGATGAGAAAAAAATTCTTCATGATTACGGCCATTACCTGACCGCCAAAGATCATATTCTGAAGGCTGATCGCCAATTATTCCGTATCGAGGCCACCAATACCAAACGCCTGCTGCCATTATTGCCGTCACGCGAGCGCGCCAAGGCCGCTGCGCGGATTGCTTTATTGCGCCGGGACGCCAATGCTGTGGCTTTGTTTGAAAGCCTTTCCGCCGAAGAACGCAAAGATGCCGGGGTGCTGCATGCCGTCACCCGCTATTATCGCCGCGGCAGGGAAGAGGCGATTGCCATTCAATATGCGCTTCAGGCACCGTTAAATGCACAATTTAACCGCAACCCCAGCCGCTGGTGGGCAGAAAAGCGTATTCTCGCCCGTTGGGCCCTTAAAAATGGCCGCTATGAAGATGCCTATGGCCTGTCCGCCTTTACGGGCCTCGAAAAAGGCGCGGAATTTGCGGATGCCGAATTTTTCGCCGGTTGGGTCGCTTTGCGTTTCCTTAATGACCCCGCCAGCGCCGAGCCGCATTTTCGCTATCTCTATGCCAAGGTCAACTCCCCTATCAGCAAGGCCCGCGCCCAATATTGGCTTGGCCGCAGCGCCGAGAGCAAGGGCGATGCAACCAACGCAAGATTGCATTTTCTGGAAGCCGCCTCCTACCCTTTCACCTATTATGGACAGCTGGCGGCTGAAAAAATTGGCGATATGACCGCCAAATTTCCCGCGCCCATAATCGCAACCACACAAGAAGAAAATCTGTTTCACTCCCGGCCCATGGTTCATGCCATGAAAATTCTGTCGGAACTGGACCGCGAATCGGAATTCATAAATTTTGCCCGTCGCGTGGATGATAATCTAACCTCCCCCGGCGAGGTTCTCACCTATGACCGGCTGGTGCGTGAGCAAAATATGGTATTTCTATCGGTGCGCGCCGCCAAAGCTGCCGTTTATAATGGTGCCTATGCGCCCCATGTCTCATGGCCTCATGAATATGTGCCTGCCAAGGCCAAATCCTTTACCGAAGAGGCCCTAATCCTTGGTCTTACCCGTCAGGAAAGCGAATTTAATGTGCGCGCTTATTCGCGCGCCAATGCCAGAGGGCTGATGCAACTCCTGCCCAGCACGGCGCGCATCACCGCCCGCAAGGAAGGTCTGCCTTATAATCGCGCCCGCCTGCTGGATGACCCGCAATATAATATGACCCTCGGGGCAGCCCATCTCAAACATTTGCGCGACAAATATAATGGTTCTTATATTCTGACTCTCGTTGCCTATAATGCCGGCCCCAATCGTGCCGAGCAGTGGATCGAAACCTATGGGGATCCGCGCCATTCCAATGTTGACCCCATTGACTGGGTCGAGATGATTCCGTTCAGCGAGACCCGCAATTATGTGCAACGGGTTCTGGAAAACACACAAATCTATCGCGCCCGTATCGAACCCGACCGGACCATTGCCGGCCAGCTAGGACAGGATCTGACCAGAGGCGGCAGCACAAGCTTTGCCCTCGAACGCAGCCCGTCTTCGCCGGTTCTGCAAATTGCCCGACGCAATGCCGTGTCGGTCTGGAAACTGGGCGCTAAACAGCCAACCCCCAAGGCGGTCAGTTATACCCCGCCTAAGCCCGAAACCGTTAGCGCCCCTCATTCCAAACCGGCAACTGCACCCGCACCCAAACCAGCCATGGATGAGGATGCGCTGAATGAACCCCAGCTAGCCACTGATCTTGATGAT
>JALSJA010000158.1 GCA_026989615.1 Parvularculaceae bacterium
GGTCCGGCCCCTTAATGGGAGGCCATTTTTTTTCTTCCAGAGCCTTGCGAAAAATGCTGCGGGAATTATCCGGCGAGCCATTATCGACAATGACAATTTTGGTGGCCCCATTGGGGGATTGCGCCCCGAGGGCGGAGCGCGCCGCCTGCAGAGCAAGGGCTGCGCTGTTATAATTGACAATGACAACACCGAAACTGGCAGGGCCTTGCATTATCCTGCCTCCTTTTCTGCGAGCAGGAGCTGGCGTGCTTGCGGCGGCAGGGCGGTGACAAAATCGCGAATGAAATTATGGTTGACCCGGCTGGCATAAAGCTGGTCGCGGCTGGCGACCGAGATCCGGACCAGAGCGCTGTCCTGTCTTTGCCGTTTGTCAGTGCGCAAAAAGAAAAGCTGTTGGCCGATTTGGCTGCGGGCGTAATGGTTGGAAACCCGCATCCAATAGATGACGCTTTCTTCGCGCAGGCCGTTATCGGCAATGATGGAAACCGTATCAATGGGAACGGATCCAAGCGCAAAGCGGGTGGTTGCGCGATTGGATATGTCATAGCCTTGGGCCACATAGCACACTTCCGGCAGGTGCAAGCGCATCGTATCCCCGCGCTCTGCCCCATAGACAATGACCATCATCACCCGGTCGCCGCTCTCATTGCGATAGGCGCGATAGAGGGTGGTGACACCTTCTTCTACCGGTAATTCGGCGGGCAGGATGAACCGGCTTTCCGGCTCGGCCTGCCATTGGGCAAATTGGTCGGGAATGATGGCGGCCAGATCCGGCAATTCACTGGCGGGATTCGGTTTATTGCCTTGTGAAAAATAAAAAGCCATTACCAGCATTATCGCCAGCAAGACAAAGGAAATTGTGACCCCATAGGGGCGTTTTAACCTTGGTAAGGGAAGAGAGTTTTTGCTGGTCATATTACGGATCATGGCAACACCAATGGATGATTGTTGCCAGCGGACAGAAATTTTGCACGGACGCGCCATTGTCCAAAACTGTCCAAGGCAAACAGGATGCCAAGGGCGATGGCGAACATCAATAATCCGGCGGCGTCATGGAGAAAAATCTGGCCGGCATCATAGCCGAATTGTAAAGTAATCCAGATCAGCAAGGTCACCCGCAGAAAATTTGCCACAATGGCGATGGGGATCAAAGCCAGAAATAAAAATGCGTTGCGGGCAAAACCCTGGCGTTTGACAATATAAAGATAGACCGCGCCAATGGCGGTCATGGCAAATAGCGAGTTTAATCCGGCGCAAGCGTCGGCAATGAAAAGCTGATAGGGACCGGCGGCAATGACCACACCGGAATGGGCAACCGGCAGGTCAAAGGCGGATAATAAATCGGTTGCCGATTGGGAAATCCACAGCTTTAAGGGACCGGTCAGAAGATCCAGCAGCCAGCCCGGCCAGATGACAAGATAGGTCATCATGGCAAGCGGGAACCATAATTGGCGGATCAGGGGGGCGCCGCCAATGAGGGTAAGGCAGCCAGCGAGAATGGGAAGCTGGGCACTGGTTGTGAATAATTCCACCTCGCCAATACGACCAAGCCCGTAAAGCCCGAACCCCGATGTCAATAGCAGGGCGCCAATGAGATAGTCCTTTATTGGCAGCTCTGATTGTTCCGTGAACCAATCTTCTTGCCACAGGCGTTGCAGACGGATGATGAAAGCGGCCAGCACTATGGCCAATATGAAAGGGGCGTGGCTGTTTTCGCTGCGGGTCCAAGCATTTTGCGAAAGTTCTGCATAGACAGGGATATAAAGCGCAAGGAAACCAAGCGCTATTGGCAAGAAAGGAAAAAGAGGGGTGAGGGGGCGCGGGCTGGTCATGCCTAGCCCATCATCACTGTGCCGACAGCATGGGCGCCGCAAGCCTGAATGTGGCGGGTGATCTTGCGCAAATCATCGACCCGGCTGTTATTTTTGCGGGCAACCAGCAGCACGGATTTTGTCAGCGCCCAGACATAGCGGCCATCGGCGACCTTGGTGCCGGTGGTGGTATCAATCACAACACTGTCAAATTGATGGCTGGCCTCGCCGATGAAATGGGCAAAGGCCTGGCTGGATAAAACGGCCTGCGGGTCATGGCTTTTTGTCGGGGCCGCCAAAAGCGAGAGATTGCGGATGCAGCATGGGGCAAGGGCGTCTGCCAGCTCGGCGGTGCCGTCGATTAAATCTTCAAGGCCATATTGGGCGCTTGTGGCAAACAGTTTTGCCTGTTGCGGATTGCGCAGGCGGGCATCGACCAGCAGGGTGCGGCGGCCCAATTGGGCAAAAGAAATGGCGAGATTGGCGGCCACAAGGCTGGAGCCTGTGCCGGGGCCAGCGCCGGCAATGGAGACAAGCCGTGCGCCATCGCCATTATTCGTGGTCAGCAATTCCGTGCGCAAAAGGCGGAAGGCTTCGGCCATGTCGGAAAAAGGCTGCGCGACCGCGATCAAGGCCGGCGGCACTTTGACATTTTCGCTTTTGTCAAAATGATAGCCGAATTGAATGGCCAGCGCGGCTTTCACATCCTTGGTTGTGGCAAGGCCGAGATGGATTGCCGCTTTGCCAAAAGGCTCTTGATGCCGGATGGCGCGGGCATAGATTTTTTCGATTTGCGCCGGGGATAAGGATTTCAGGCGCGACAGGATTTCCGGCAGGCGATTGCGCCGTGCCATGACGGAAGAAGCGCTGCTCTGGCGGTTTTGGGGCGGGGTTGTTTTGACTGCCGCTGTGATATTTAAGGGTTGTGCGGTCATGCGAGCAGTCTCCGCTTTTGTGGCAGGCTTATTTTGAGCTCGGCGAGGACCGGGCGTCTGGTGGCAAATTCTATGGATTGGCCATGGCGGATGCGCCCTTCGAGCAATTCCACAAAAATCGCGGCGCTGACCCCCATACCGAGGCCCAGCACAATACCGACGGCGAGAATGATCCAGAAATTTGGCATGGATTGGTTTATCGGCGGTACCGGTTGGGCCAGCAAAAATACTGACACGGTTTCGACCCGGGCTTGCAAGCCTTCCTGCTCGCCGCGGGCTGCGATCAGTTCATAGGAATTGCGGGCGGATTCAATTTCCTGCTCGAGAATATCAAATTGTTGTTTCTTGCCTTGCAGGTCGAGTACCATTTTGCGACGCAAGGAAACCTCGCGGGACAGATAGGAGACGCGGCTGGCGGTATAGGCGGCGCGTTCCTTGACGGCATTATAGATGACATCTTGCAGGCGGCGGATTTCATTTTCCGCTTCGATATAATCCGGATGCATGGGGCCATAGCGCTCATTGATGCGTTCCATTTGGGCGATCAATGTGCCAAGGCGCGCTTGGGCGGTGCGACCGGGGGCGAGGGAATTGGGCATGGGCAAGGTTGCAAGACCATGGCGGGAGGTCTTGCGGGTCAAATCCCATAAGGATTGCGCTTCGGCGTCATCGGCGCGGGCCTCGGCAAGGCGGGAGGTGAGCGAGCCAAGCTCGACTTCGGCGGCTTGTAATTGTTGTGAACCGATCGTCACATAGCCTGTTTCGAGCTGAAATTTGCGCAAATTGGCACGGGTCTCATCGAGGCGCGCTTTGAAAACTTCGGTCTCCCCGTCAAATTTGGCGGCATTGCGCACGGAATCGCTTTTGCGATAGGTGGTGACCAATTGCATATAGGCATCGGCAAAAGCACTGGCATAGCGCGCTGCTTCTATGGGGGATTGTCCGCTATAGGAAATGACAAGCGTGCTTTGCAGGGCATCGGTTGAAATGCTGGTCCGGCGCAATAATTCGTCAGCAATCCATGTTTTCAACTCATTGCCGGGGGATAGCTCGCCGCCGGTTTTTTGCTGCCAAAGATTTTCATAAGAAGCCAGGGACAAATCGCCCGTCGCGATGAGTTGATCCACTGCCAGCAGGGCGGTTGCCCGAGAGCCGGCAATGGCGGCCTGTTGGCCCAGAAATTCATGCACCCTTTGGCGCGGCTCCTGCATGCCGGTGACGAGATTTTCGGTTGTGGCGTCAACTTGCAAAATGGCTTCGGCCTGAAAACGCGGCGGGATGACCGAGCCAATAAAGCCGGCAATCGCAGCGCAGATGAGAAAGACCCACAAGATCAGGAAAAAGCGGGCGCGCAATATGGCAAAGAAAGGCAAGAGGCCCATTATTGTGCCCCCCCGCTTTGTTGTTGTGATGTATCGCTCTGCAAATCCTTGCGGTAATAGATGATATTGACCTGTGCCCGCAATTTCTCGGCTTTGTCTTGCAGTCTTTGTTGCGATTTTTTGCGCCGCAGGATGACACGGGCCAAGGGCGCGCCTTCTTTATAGGAAAGAGGGGTGTCTTCCACAGCCATGATTTTCATGATGGTAACGAGCTTGTCGCCCGCAAGGACGACATTATCGCCGGGGCCATATTGGGCCAATTGCAGGCGGATGGGATCCGGGAAGCTGGCCCCGTCGCGCAAGGCGGGGGCGAGGCTATAGCCGATATTATGGTCGTTCAGCCATTTTATAAATGTGCTGAAATCTTTTGTGTCGTCAAAAAGTGGGGTGGCTTCATCGAGATCAATTCTGGCCATTTCAAGTTCTATCACTTGAAAGCTGTAGCGGCGGGCCTCGCCAAACAGGCTTGGATTTTCAGCCATGAAGGCTTCGATTTCCGCGGGATTGGGCTCGGGGGGTTGCGAGACGATGCTGGCATAGACTTCTGCCAGCGCCTGATCGCGGGCGGCTTGCATACGCCACATGGCTTCCGGGCGCTTGTCCACCTTATTGCGTTTGGCATCGGCCACAAACAAGGCGCGGTCAATAATGACATTCAGGGCCTGGCGCTCGGCGTCCAGATCGGTCGGATCAAGACCAAGGCGGATGATTTCCTGACGCACTTCGCTAATGGTGATTTCACGCTTGCCTATTTTGGCAATAACCTGCGTTTGGCCGGAGGCAACCGGCTTTCCGGCCAGTGCGGTTTCAAAGTGCAGGGTAAAAAAGGCAAAGCCTGCCAGCGCTGCGACAATAATAATTTTCGCGCAGCTTTTTGTCAGCCTGATTTTAATGCCACCACCAAGTGCCATAATATTGCCCTATCATTTTAGCTGGTCGGTTTTACAAAACCTCTTCCCGGCCAGCCTGTTTTTTTCATCATGACACGGAACATGGCTTGGCAGCGCCACAGCCTTATCCGGGTCAAAACAAAAGCCGCTTTCAGTCTTTCCCTGCTCGTAGCCAGCCGCGACGAGGTGAAAACAATCACCATATGCGGCAAGCAGGAAAACCCTGTTGCAACGGCACTGGCAGACCATTTTGCCCCCCGGATAACATTATTACCGGTCTGCTCGTGCATGCCCGCCCAACGCTCTTCTATCAGCCTTTGCCATTTGCCTTTTAGCTCGGCCCATTGCGCACGCGCCGGGTGGTTAACCATAAAGCTAGAGGAAAATACTAAACAAAACCCTAGTGCCCGCGCGCGGTGGCAATAATCCATGTCTTCCGATAAACCATTGCGAAAAAGCCCCGTTTTGTCGGCGACGGATTTTGTTACCAAAAGGTTAGCGGTGACCGAGAAGCCTTTTTTCTCGATGTAAAGGCGCTGGCGGAAGGCAAATAGTTTTTCAAAACATTCAATCGCGGTTGGATTGTCAGGGTCCTGGCAGAAAACCTGAACACCACCGCCGACCATATCGGCGCCGGTTTTTTGCAAAGCCTCTATACCCCGGATGAGCCAATCGGGTTCCGGGCAACAATCGGCATCGGTAAAGGCGATGAGATCAATATCCTCTTTGACCAAAGCCAGCGCGGCATTGCGGGCCGGACCCGCGCCCTGTTCCCGGGCATTGGTGAAGATGACGGCTGGAAATTCCTGCTGCAGCCTTTGCAGGGCGGATTGGTCTGGTGAATTATTGTCGCCGACAATGATTTGCGTTTGACCGGCCGGGAATGTCTGGGCGTGCAGGGTGGCGAGACATTGGCGCAAGCGTTCCGGCTGGTTGTAATGGGGAATGATGACCGCGATTTTTGGCATTTTGTTCATGGGCGCTTCTCCCGCAGCAAATCATCAAAGACCCGAAGATAGGTCTGCTTCTGGGCAGCCCAATTATAGGTGGCCGCGATGCGCTCCTTGCCAATCTTTGCCATTTGCTGGCGTTTGGCAGGATTGGCGAGCAGCCATGAGATTTTGTCGGCGAGGTCTTGCGGGCTGTTATTGCGGGCGCAAATGGCAGCATCGCCTGCAATATTTTGACATTCGGTCAGGTCAAACATGGCGATGGGCAGGCCATAGGCCATATATTCCATCACCTTGTTCATGGCGAGGCGGTCATTAAAGTCATTTTTGGGATCCGAGCCGATACCGATATCGGCGCTGGCAAAGGCCCGGGCGAGATCATCACCGCTTAGAAAACCGCTAAAGGAAATTTTATCTTCTAGCCCTTTGCTGCGCGCCAGTTTCTGCAAGGTTTTGCGCTCGGGGCCTTCGCCGACAATCAGCAAATGCAAATCCTGTTCGCGCAGGCAATCCATGGCCTCGACGAGAATATCAACACCATCCTGCGAGCCAATCATGCCAACCCATAGAGCGAGATATTTTGCTCCCTTTTTCAAGTCGGGGTCGGGATTTTGCGGGTTTAGCTTTTCAAGGTCCGGAGCGGAATAGACGATATCCACATGGTTTGGATTTTTATTGCCACGGGTGATGGCAATATCGCGAAAACCGGCATTGGTAGAGATGACGCGATCGGCGAGAGCAAAGGTTTGCCGCTCTGCCCATAGACCAAAATTATAGAGCAGGCCGGAAGTTTTGCCGGTTTTTTCGGTCAGCAGTTCCGGGGTCAGGTCATGATGGTCGAAAATAATTTTCGCGTTGCCAAAAAACTTGGCCATGGCTGCGGGCAGAAACAAAAAATCCGGCGGGTTGCAGATTTGCACCACATCTATTTTGCCAAGCCCGAGACGCAATAAATGCCAAGCCTCCAATATCAGTGCCGGGCCATATTCCAATAGATAGCCGGCAATACCATTGGCCTCGAAAGGCAAAGGGTGGCGATAAATATCAACCCCGTCGAGATGTTCGAACGGTTTTGTCCATTGGCCCATTTTGGGGCAGATGACGGATATGCGCCATCCTGCCTCGGCAAGACTGGTGGCTTCCTGCCAGACGCGTCTGTCTGCAGGCAGGGTCATGTTTTCGACTATAATCACCGCATGGGGCGGCGTGGATTTTGCCCATGCTTGGCTTTTACCTGCATGGCTACCATCAGCGGATGGCGCATCCATGCCAGCCCTTTGAAAGGAATGGAGTGTCATAAAATTTATTGGCCCTTCGGCTTCGTAGCGCAGGGCAAATCATGACGGATTATGGTTTCTATTATCTAAAGACTCAGGAAACGGAAATGGGCCAGCGCCATGAAGAAACCCCTCAAACCGTTTTCACAGTTTGAAGGGTTTGGTTCCCGTCACCATTTCCCCCCGAAATTCAACAAGATTATTCTGCGGGTTCTTCTTCGCGAAAAGGTTCGCTTGCCAGATGAACGAGCAGAAAACCGGCGGCGGACAATAAAGCGATACCGGCCAGAGCGGCTCCGGAATTACCGGCCCAATTACCAAGGGCACAAGTGCCGATAATGGCCAGATAGGGCGCAAGGCGCGGGTCTTCATGCTTTAGGCGGTATAAAAACAGACCGACAGCGGCGATAAAAAGACCGGTGGCACCAAAATCAAAGATGGATGTCATGAGGAGAACTCCATTTGCGAACAAGCAGAATGGCAGAACAGGGTTAACATCGGGTTTCAAGCTGTGGGCAAATGATTGTGGCGCTTTTATTTTTGTATGGAATCTGTGACCACCGTCACAGGGTTCGGGGGCGGAAGGCTTGGGGGCGGGGCTATTATTGCATGGGATGCAATTACGCGTTTACCCTGTGTTCACTTTTGTTTAGACTTTGCTTTGAGTTTGTGAGGGCAGGTTTTGACGCAAGGTTTTTCCCAGATTGAAGATTTCGGCATCGGGTTTTTATGCTGGCAGGGCTATGACGGGTTTCGGCAGGCTTTGAAAACTTACGAGCAGGCGCATTTGTTTGATCTGGCGGCGGAGCGGTTAATTTATTTTAACGGTCTTGATGAAGGGGCGCGGGCTTTGGCCAAGGAATTTGCCATTCCCTTTGCGGGCAGTGCTGAAAATTTTGGCATATTGGGCGGGTTTAAAGGGCTGGCCGAAGCCATGAGTTCGGAGGTTTTGTTATTGCTGGAAAATGATCTGCCGCTCATCGAGCCGGGGCGTGAAGCAAGACGGCAAATCAGGCAAGCAGTGGATGCGGTGCGCGCTGGCGAGGTGCAGGTTTTTCGTATGCGCCATCGCCACAGGCCGGGGCAGAAATTTACCACGCTGGATAAATATCGGCGCTATCACGCAAAGGGCACCATGGCGGCTTTGCGGCGGCTTTTGCGCCCCGGTAAAGCCAGGCGGCTGATTGGCACGGCACTTTATGCAGAGCAGGCGCCGGAGGAGAAATTTGCGGAAATTGAGCGCCAGCCGCAAGGATGGTGGAAAATATCCACCAGACATCTGCCATGGACCAATCAGTCGATCATTGTCAGGCGGGATTTTTTTCTCGACAGGATCATTGCCCATGCGGAGAAAAATCCGTCCAACCGTTCGGTCAATGGCTTTCCCGATATAGAAAAAGAGTGGAATGGACGGAAATGGCGCAATTCGGGCTGGACAATTGGCGCCGGACGAGGCCTTTTCACCCATGAAAGGGAATGATGATGGTGGCCAAGACAATTATCTGCATGAAATGGGGAACCCGCTATGGGCCGGAATTTGTCAATCGGCTATATCGGGCGGTGCGGCGCAATGTGAGCGGGGAGTTGCGGTTTATCTGCTTTACCGATGATGCGTCCGGTCTTGATAATGGCGTTGATGCACAAGCGCTACCGCCCATCACCCTGCCGGAAGAATTTGCATGGACCCCTTGGCGCAAGCTTTCCATCTGGCAATATCCTCTGGCCGGTATGGAGGGGGATGCCATTTTTCTGGATCTTGATTTGGTAATTACCGGCTCGCTTGACGCGATGTTTGAATTTGCGCCCGGGGAATATTGTGTGATTGAAAACTGGACGCAAAAAGGGCAGGGCATTGGCAATACATCGGCGTTCAAATTTCCGGTTGGCAAGTTCAAGGAGATTTTTGATCGCTTTGAAGCCGATCCGGAAGCGGTATTGCGGGATAATCGTATCGAGCAGCAATATATTTCGCGCTATATTACCGGGCAGAAATTCT
Source organism: Parvularculaceae bacterium (assembly GCA_026989615.1). Classification (GTDB taxonomy): domain Bacteria; phylum Pseudomonadota; class Alphaproteobacteria; order Caulobacterales; family Parvularculaceae; genus S012-90. The sequence continues at coordinate 9,242 of JALSJA010000158.1, forward strand.
GGCCTTCTGAATGGTGTATCAGCTTCAAACATGATCTGGTGCCGAAATTTCCCATGAACTGGTTGCGGGCGCCAGAATTGCCAAAAGAAGCGCGCATTGTTGCCTTTACCGGCAAGCCGGATCCGGACGAGGCGGTGGCCGGACGCTGGCCCTGCCCCTGGTATAAGGCATGGTATAAGCATACCAAGCCCGCGACATGGGTTGCCGAGCATTGGCGATAGGAAGATGGGCGGCTATAGGCTGCTGGCGCTGAATGTGTCGCAAATATCCATATCGCCGCTGCGCCAGCCTTTGGTAAACCAGCGTTTTCTTTGCTCTGACGTGCCATGGGTGAAGCTGTCCGGCATCGGGCGGCGGCCGGCCTGACGCTGCAAAGTATCGTCACCAATAGCATTGGCAGCGGTCAGCGCTTCGTCGATATCGCCCTGTTCGAGACTGCCAAACAGTTTTTGCTCATGATAGGCCCAGACGCCGGAGAGGCAATCGGCCTGTAATTCCATGCGCACTTGCAGGGCGTTTTGCTGGGTTTTTGAGGCGCTTTGTTTGGCCCTTTGTACCTGTGCGGAAATGCCGGTGATGGTTTGAATATGATGGCCAACCTCATGGGCAATGACATAGGCCTGGGCAAAATCGCCGGGGGCGCCGAAGCGGCGGGCCATTTCATCAAAGAATTGCAAATCAAGATAAATTTCCTGATCGGCCGGGCAATAAAAAGGGCCAACGGCGGAAGAGGCATAGCCGCAACCGGAGGTGACCCCGCCAGTGAAAAGATTGAGGGTTGGTTTTTTATAATTTTGGCCGCGCTTTTTAAATTCCTGATCCCAGACATCTTCGGTGGAGCCAAGAACGAAAGCGACAAATTGTTCGATTTCGCTGGCATTTTGGTCGAGGGGCGCCTCGCTTTGGGTGCTGGCGGAAGGGCCGCCCATATTGCCACCCATGACAAGGCCAATGGGGTCAACACCGATAGCGCGCAAGGCAAAAAAGCCGCCGACCAAGAGGACAATGGCGCCAATGCCGAATTTTGCAAACAGGAAACGGATCAGCATGAAGATGATGCCGCCACCGCCCGCGCCGCCAAGAGCCTGACGGCCGCCGCCGGATTTTTTCACTACATTTGTGCTTTGTCGTCTATTGCGCCAGCGCATGGATTAACCCCCGATTTGAATTTTCCCAGCCGCCATATATCATCATTTTTGACCGATAATGTCTATTGCAAAGACTCTAAGGGTCAGGACCCCGTCTGGGCTTTGGTGAACTGGTCGATAAAGTTCGCGATAACGCCTTCCCAGCGGGACAGGCGGTGGGCGATGTGATTATTGGAAACGCCGCCGCTCAAATCGATGATAAAATCAATGCCGATCTGGTTGGTGCGCTCCAGAACATAGGCGCGGCCATCCATGGCTGAATCGTTAAATCCGTTGACGATGCGAAAATCCCTGTCGGTAATTTCCCGGCCCAAATCGAAATTGGCAAACAGCAAAAGCTGGCGGCAGGCGAGGGGCGAGCCTTCGCAATCCATGGCCCGGACGATAAAGACGAGATTGCCGATATTGCCCCGTGCCACCGGATGGCCGCTATCGCGATCTTCCGACATGGTGACTTCGAACCCGGCCTCTTCCAGCGCGGCGCCAATCTGCGCGGCGGTCAGGCTGTCGGCCATATTACTGGCCATATCCCTGGCCATATCCCTGGGTTGAGCCTGAGCGAGGCCCGGTAGCCAGAATAAGACTGCTACCGGCAGCAGCCATAATAATTTCACTGATGATTTCAAGGATGGTTGGCGCATATTCCCCTCCGCTAATTTAACCCCAAACGATTTCGGCTCCCAATTCCGGCAAATTGTGCGATAAAAATCGGGCTTTGTCACCCTGAAGGGAAAAATAGCCCCCGGGAAGAGCGGTTTGGGTGGAAACTTGCCGGAAAGCGGGTGGCGGGGGAATTGACTTGGCGGACGGCAATTCTATTGTCGCCACAGTTTTGAAATGACCGAATCACCCCCTGGAGTCTTTTCGGTTTTGATACCAATCAAAGCCGGGCTCTAAAATATTTGTTTTGACGCGTTTCCGGATGGGTAACCGGTATCCATTCTGTCTGGAGACGCTTTGAAAGGCTCGATTTTTATGGGTATGACAGAAAAATCACCAATATCCGGCCGGCCATTATCGCCGCATTTGCAGATATGGGGCTGGACCGTGACCATGGCCGCTTCCATTGCGCACCGGATAACCGGCATTGCCCTTTATGGGGGCAGTATTTTGTTGGCGGCTTGGCTGGCGGCGGCGGCCTATAGTGAAGAGGCCTATGGCATGGTGGCCGGGGTGATGCATTCCCTGCCGGGGCGGGTCATTCTCATCGGCTTTACCTATGCGCTGCTGTTCCATCTCATCAATGGTATTCGCCATTTGTTTTGGGATGCGGGGCAGGGCTTCGCATTGAAAACGGCCCGGGCAAGTGCATGGCTGGCCTTTCTCGGGGCGGCGCTATTGACGGCGCTTATCTGGACCTATGGCCTTACCCAAACAGGAGTTTGATTGAAAATGTCGACCAAAGGCACGCCGCATTTTATTGCGCAACGCATTACCGCTTTATTGCTCATTCCGACGATTATCTGGTTTTTAATTTCCATGGTCGGCCATTTTGGCAGTGATCGCGCGGAGATTTATGCGTGGCTTGCTAATCGCACTACGGCGATGGTGTTGGCGGTTTTTCTTTTGGCGCTTTTCTTTCATATGCGTCTGGGGATGCAGGAAGTGATCGATGATTATATCGCCAATCCCGATACCCGCTCCATGTTGAGTTTCCTGAATACATTTTTTGCCTTGGTCATTGGCGGCATCGCCTTTTGGTCCATTCTTTCCATCACATTGACCGCCTGAGTTTGACGCGGGGTTGCAAGGACGATTTTACCGATGAGTGCTTCTTACGAAATTACCGATCATGCTTATGATGTGGTGGTGGTTGGTGCCGGTGGTGCCGGATTGCGGGCAAGTTTGGGGGCGGCGCAAGCGGGGCTGAAAACCGCCTGTGTCACCAAAGTGTTTCCGACCCGCTCGCATACGGTGGCGGCGCAAGGGGGGATTTCGGCATCCCTCGGCAATATGGGCGAGGATGATTGGCGCTGGCATATGTATGACACGGTCAAAGGGTCTGATTGGCTGGGCGATCAGGATGCGATTGAATATTTATGCCGCGAAGCGCCGCAGGCGGTATATGAGCTGGAGCATTGGGGCGTGCCTTTTTCGCGCACCGAAGAAGGCAAAATATATCAGCGTGCCTTTGGCGGCATGACCAAAAATTTTGGTGAGGGGCCGGTGCAGCGCACTTGTGCTGCGGCCGATCGCACCGGGCACGCAATTTTGCATACGCTTTACGGGCAGGCCGTGCGCCAGCAGGCCGAGTTTTTCGTGGAATATTTTGCCCTTGATCTGATTATGGATAATGGCGAGTGCAAAGGGGTGATGGCATGGAAGCTGGATGATGGCACCATTCATCGCTTTCGCGCCAAAATGGTAATTCTGGCGACCGGTGGCTATGGGCGCACCTATTTTTCCGCGACCTCGGCCCATACCTGCACCGGCGATGGCAATGCCATGGTGTTGCGCGCCGGATTGCCCTTGCAGGATATGGAATTTGTCCAGTTTCACCCCACGGGCATTTATGGGGCGGGCTGTCTGATTACCGAAGGGGCGCGCGGCGAAGGGGGCTATCTCACCAATTCGGAAGGCGAGCGCTTTATGGAGCGCTATGCGCCATCGGCCAAAGACCTTGCCTCTCGTGATGTGGTGTCGCGGGCCATGACCATTGAAATTCGCGAAGGGCGCGGGGTCGGGCCGCTCAAAGATCATATTCATTTGAATCTCAATCATATTCCCGCGGAGACTTTGGCTGAGCGCCTGCCGGGGATTTCGGAAACGGCGAAAATCTTTGCCGGGGTTGATGTGACCAAAGAGCCGATACCGGTTATCCCAACGGCCCATTATAATATGGGGGGCATACCGTGTAATTATCACGGAGAAGTTTTGACCAAAGATGCCAAGGGCGAAGAGGCGGTGGTACCGGGCCTGATGGCGATTGGCGAGGCCGCCTGTGTGTCGGTGCATGGGGCCAATCGTCTCGGGTCAAACTCCCTGATTGATCTTGTGGTCTTTGGACGGGCGGCAGGCTTGCGCTGTGCCGAAATGGTCAAAGCGCAATCGGCCATGCCGGATCTGCCAAAAGATGCGGGCGACAAGGCTTTGGCGCGCCTTGACCGGTTCCGCAATGCTTCCGGGGATACGCCAACGGCGACCCTGCGCCTTGATATGCAGCGGGCCATGCAAAGCAATTGCGCGGTATTTCGCACCGGTGATGTCTTGACCGAAGGCCAAGCGCTTATTCAGGATGTTTATAGCAGGTTGTCCGATGTGTCGGTGACCGACCGGACCATGGTCTGGAATACAGACCTCGTTGAGACATTGGAATTTGATAATCTCATTGCCCAGGCGATGGTGACGATTGATGGTGCGGCCAATCGTCTTGAAAGTCGCGGTGCCCATGCCCGGGAAGACTATCCCGATCGCAATGACGAAGACTGGATGAAGCATACTTTGGCATGGTGCGAGGATGGCAAGACGCGCATTGACTATCGCCCGGTCCATACCTGGACCATGAGCAATGATATCAGCTATATTGAACCCAAAGCGCGGGTTTATTAAAACGAAAAAGCCCACCCTCAACATGGCTGAGGACGGGTTTTTTTTGAGATGACCCTTATGGCCGAAATGGATTGGCGTCAGCAACCAGTCTGCGAATGCTGTCTTTGTTGCGCGTTTTGTCTTCAACGCATTTCTTATGACCATTCTCGGATCGAGAAAGTAGATAAAACCTTGCCATGCCGTTTTTCAGACGCGAGCAGACCCCGCGAAAATAAAGTGGTTTGAATTTTCCATCGGAGACGAAATAAAAGTCAGCTTTGATTCTGTATGCGTCACGATAGCGCAGGCATGCGGTTTTATCCGCTTCCAGCGCGACTTTTCGGGTAGTGCCAGCCGCGGTGATGTAGCCTTCCCAGATTATCGCTACAATCGGCTCATCACTCGTATTTTTCATGCACAAAACCGTGTCTTCGAGCAGCTCTCTGGACAGGGGCTCTTGCGAATCCTGGGCTAAAGCGGATTGCACTGTAAGCCCGAATGCCATGGCGAAAAGTGCCGACGTTATTTTGGTCATTGATAATTTCATGATCTTCCCTCAATTATTCAAATAGAATCTGCAGCTAAGCAGAACTGGCGGATGCCTGCACCTGTTTTGTTCTTAAATTCGGTAGACCCCCGGCCAATTCAGCACAAATAGCGTCCAAAGCCTTGTTAATTCTCGGCAATTGTCAGCTTTTAAGTTGAAGGGGGGCCATGGACAAGCCTGCGAGCGGTGCTAAAAAGGGCGCTCTTGATTATATCAAACCCGATTTTGGACCCTTCGACCATGGCAGAATTGACCCTCCCGCGTAACTCGAAAATCACCGGCAAAGGCAAGACCTTCAAGGCTGAGAAGAAAACCAAAGAGACGCGCAAGGTAAAGATTTACCGCTATAATCCGGAAGATCCGGATAATCCGCGCATTGATGTCTATGAGGTGGATATGGCCGGGGTGTCCATGGTTCTGGATGTGCTGATCAAAATCAAGAACGAGATTGATCCGACCTTGACCTTCAGGCGTTCTTGTCGCGAGGGGGTTTGCGGCTCCTGCGCCATGAATATCAATGGCAGCAATACGCTGGCCTGCACCAAGGGGATGGATGAAACCGGCTCGGGGGATTTGCATATTTATCCCTTGCCCCATCAGCCGGTGGTCAAGGACCTGGTGACGGATCTGACCAAATTTTACAGCCAGCACGCCAGTGTTGCGCCTTTCTTGCAAACCAAGAACACGCCGGAAAAAGAGCATTTGCAATCCCATGGTGATCGCGAAAAGCTGGACGGGCTTTATGAGTGTATTTTATGCGCCTCCTGTTCGACCTCCTGTCCTTCCTATTGGTGGAATGGGGATAAATCAGGCGAGGGCAGCGAGGAGGGCGAGAACGAATATCTGGGACCGGCGGCTTTATTGCAGGCCTATCGCTGGCTGTTGGATAGTCGCGATGAGGCGCGCAAGGAGCGGCTTGATTTTCTCGAAGATAGTTTCAAGCTCTATCGCTGTCATACCATCATGAATTGCACGCAAACCTGCCCCAAGGGATTAAACCCGGCCGAGGCGATTGCCGGCATTAAGCGGATGATGGTTGAGCGGGCCAAATAGCGCGGCCTGACAGATTTCACACGAAAATATTGGCAAGCGATATTTTTTTGCTCGGCTGTGTGTGCGGGGTAGCGCTTTTAAGGCGGCCTGTTCCATAGGCGCTTTCAAGGCGCTGCCACAGGCTATGGGTCGGGTTGGCGCTGATAATGGTTTTTATGGCAAAGGCTTTTTTGGGTCGCGGGGTGGCCGGTTGTGGCTCAGCGATATATTCTTTTGGTGCCAGCATTTCATGTCCCCTTTTACTCTCTCAACTGTGTACGTCTTGCGTGCAAATTTTCAGGTGGCAATCATGGCCATATTGTCGCAATGGGATTGTCGGGCGGTCTGTTGGGCGCTGCGGATGCGGGCGCGCCGCAAGGATTTCAGGCGCCATGCCATGAGCAGAAAGGCGACAAACATCATTGACCATGTGGCCGGTTCCGGGCTTGGCGCGACGAGATTGGCGGTCATATCGGCGCTATCAAGGCCGAGGGCCTGACCGGAAATATTCTGCACGATGAAAACATTACAACCGCCAAGATTGCTGCAATAATTATTGAGCAGGTTGGAGGCGATTTGCACCGTGCCATTGGTGACTTGCAAGGTGATAAAGGTGAGGGCCGAGAACCAGCCATTATTATTGGTTGTGCCCACATAGAAGCGGATCGTGCCGGTGCCGGTGAGGCCGGTAAATTCCAAAGTGATGTCGACATTGGTGAAGGGATTGTCCGGCTGGAAAGCGAGCCAGCCGCCATTGGCAAAATTTGCCGAGCTGCCATTGGCTGCTCCGAGCGCTTCATTTTCATTGGTCACATTGGGCCAGCCAAAATCACCGCCATTGGCGTAAATGGTGGTGGCGGCCATGGCGCTGCCGGTTTGGGCCGCGCCAATATTGATCAGCAATACGGCAAACAGGCCTAGTAAAAAGAAACGCGGGGTCGTCATCTGGCTCAAACTCTCAAAAAACTGGCGTTAAAACACTTGCATCTCGGTAATTGCACCCCCTTGCAATTGGCTCCTTTATAGGCGGTCTCTCTAAAGGCCGGTTTAAGCGAATAGGTAAAATTGCGCCTATTAGATGAGAATCGTTCTAAAGCCTTTCCAGAATAAGTGGATCCTTCGACAAGCTCAGGATGAGACCGGTTATCCGTCCGGCCCTTCGCCTTGGCTCAGGAGCGTCAAAACAAAGACTTAAGAGCCCGGTTTTGATTCCATCAAAACGAAAACAGGCTCTAAAGCAGCGATTTTTTGGTTCTGGTGTTTGGCGTATATATTTCTACTTCTATGGTATTAAGGGGTTGTTTTGTGGGTTTTGTGGGAGACCCTTGTTTGATTCTGTGGAAAAACATGCAAGAGCGGTGTGTTTTGGCTTGACGGGGCAACTATAATTTCAATATACTGGAAATATGGAATTAAAAACCGCCGCTTCGGCCTTTTCGGCCCTGTCCCAAGCAAGTCGTCTGGCCATTTTGCGCCAGCTGGTAATGGCCGGAACCAATGGCCGCACGCCGGGGGTGCTTTCGGCAGAATTGGCAATCCCCCCCTCGACCCTGTCCTTTCATTTGAAAGAATTGCAACAGGCCGGTCTGGTGCAGGGGATCAAAAATGGCCGCTCCATCACCTATATGGCCGATTATGGGGGCTTGCGCGGAGTGATCAATTTTCTGTTGGCCGATTGCTGTCAGGGCGATCGGCGGCTGTGCGGGCCTTATGTGATTAGGGGCTGATATTCATGGGATAGCTTTTATTTCGTCTATCGGTTAAACAGCGTGCCCTATGACCCGTGATACTGAAATATCTTCGAAAACCCGCAAAAAACTGCACATCCAGACCTGGGGGTGTCAGATGAATGTCTATGACAGCCAGCGCATGGAGGGGCTATTGCGCCCGCTTGGCTATGAGGTCAGCGATAGCCCCGACGGGGCGGATCTGGTGATTTTGAACACCTGCCATATTCGCGAAAAGGCAGCGGAAAAAGTGTATTCCGCTCTTGGGCGGCTGAAAAAGATGAAAGACGCCAAAGAGCAACAGGGCGGGCAAATGCGGATTGCGGTTGCCGGTTGTGTGGCGCAGGCCGAAGGGGCCGAGATCACCGCCCGTGCCCCGCAGGTGGATTTGGTGTTCGGGCCGCAATCCTATCACAAATTGCCGCAGATGATCGCCCTTGCGGCGCGTCAATCGGGGGATATTCTGGAGACCGAATTCGAGGTCGAGGACAAGTTTGATGCCTTGGCGAAAGACAGGAAAGTAGAGGGTTATTCCGCTTTCGTAACGATTCAGGAGGGCTGTGACAAGTTCTGCACATTCTGTGTGGTGCCCTATACGAGGGGGGCGGAGGTCTCGCGCTCGGTGGATAGTATTAGCGGGGAGATCAGGGGGCTGGTGGCGCAAGGGGTGCGGGAAGTCACGCTTCTTGGCCAGAATGTCAATGCATATCACGGGCAAAGTCCCGCTGGTTCCGGATCCGAAACATTTGGCTTGGGGGCGCTATTGCGTCATTTGGCAAAAATTGACGGGCTTGATCGCCTGCGCTTTACCACTTCGCATCCCCGCGACATGGATGAGGATTTGATTGCCGCCTTCGGGGAAGAAGAAAAGCTGATGCCCTATCTGCATCTGCCGGTGCAATCGGGGTCCGACAAAATCCTGAAAGCCATGAATAGAGGCCATAAAGCAGAGGATTATTTGCGGCTGGTCGAAAAAATCCGGGCGGCGCGGCCTGATATTGCCCTGTCCGGGGATTTCATTGTTGGCTTTCCCGGGGAAACGGAAGCCGATTTTGAAGAGACCATGGCGCTTATTCGCGAGAGCCAATATGCGTCCGCCTTTTCATTCAAATATTCCCGCCGCCCGGGCACCCCCGGCGCAGTGATGGCCAAACAGCTAGCCGAAGAAGAAAAAGATGCCCGTCTGCAGGCCTTGCAAGCCCTGCTGGAAGAGCAAAAGCAAGCCTTTAACGGGGGCTGTGTTGGCAAAGTATTACCGGTATTACTGGAGAGCAAAGGCCGGGTTGCAGGGCAACTCAATGGTCGCTCGCCTTATTTGCAAGCGGTGCATTTGGCCGCGGAGGATCATTTGCTGGGGCAGATCGTGCCGGTGCTGATAGTGGCGAAAAAAGCAAATTCGCTTTCGGGTCAGTTGGTTAGCGGGTATGGCCAAAGCGATGCGGTTGGCCATACCGGGGACGGGCAAGGGCTT
>JALSJA010000159.1 GCA_026989615.1 Parvularculaceae bacterium
GATATACCTCTATCGCGCTGGTGACAGAGTAAGTAGCGGGCAAGCGGGGCAAAGGAGTTTAAGGTAAGCGATGCGTCTTAGCGTTATCATGTCGATGATAATGCATCTGGCCTTTATCGGGCTGGTCTATCTGGCCCTGCCTGAAGGGTGGACGCCCAAATTGCGCTATTCGCCGTCGGTACCGATTGAGGTTTTGAGCGAGGCGGAGCTGGCCGAATTACTGTCGGTGCCGGAAATGGCCCCCGAGGCGGAGCCGGAACTGGAACCGGCCCAGCCGGAAACAAGCGAGGTGGAGGCTCCCGCACCGGAAAGTGATGGGCCGATAACCTCAAGTGAGGCCTCGGCCTCCAGCGAGGCGACAGAGCCGGAAGTCGAGAAAATTCCAGAACCGATCCAACAGCCCGACACCGAGCCGGAAATGGCGGTTGCGGAAGAACCGCAAGCAGAGCCCGAGCCGGTCGAGCCGCCCAAAATTACACCGCCTAAGCCGCGGCCGCAAAATAATGGCGATCTTGATTTTTCAGCCCTTGGTCAGGCGGCCAGTAATATTGGTGGCTCACAAGGGGGCACCCCGGTCGAGGCGACCCCGAGCGCCATTCCCGGATTTTCCCAAAAGCGCATTGGCGAAGGCTCCAAGTTGACCGCCAGTGATGAGGCGATTTTCAAGGCGGCCATGGCCAGATGCTGGAATGTCAATATTGGCGCGCCCAATCCGGAGCGCCTGAAAGTGCAGATCTCTTTCATGCTGAAACGCGATGGCTCGCTGGTCGGGCCGCCGAAAGTGAAAAATGAGGGCGAGATCAATCGTTCCGGTGACCAGCATTGGCAGGCGGCCAAGCAGGCGGCCGTGCGCGCCGTGCTGGATTGTGCGCCCTATGACCTTTTGCCGGTAGAGCGTTATGAAACATGGCAGATTGTGGAATTGAACTTCGACCCGTCAGAAATGGTCGGAATCAGATAAGGCCCTATTATTGCCCCGAATGGGGGTTAGGGTTAGAGCACTTCCCGAAAAGTGGGAACCGGTTTTCGGATAAGAAGTGCTCAAAAACAAAGACTTAGAGCCCGGTTTTGATTCCATTAAAACCGAAAAGGCTCTAGGGTTTGAAAAGGTCGGTTGTTTTGGTCATAACTTTTTTTAAGGAATAAAAGAGTGTTGCAGATGATGTCAGGTAGAAAAAACTTTCTCGCGATTATGTTGACGGCGCTTGCCCTCTTTATTGGTGGTGCCGGTTTTAGTCATGCCGCTGCGCAGGTGCGGATTGATATTACCCAGGGCAATACCAATCCAATGCCGATTGCTGTGCCTGATTATATTGCCAGCGATCCGTCTACGCAGGGCCTGGCTGCGGATTTGACCATGGTGGTGATGGCCAATCTGGAACGCTCCGGATTATTCAAGCCCATAGACCAGCGCGCCTATGTGCAAAAGCTCGAGACCATTCATGAAAAGCCGCGTTTTGCCGATTGGCGTTTGATCAATGCCAAGATTTTGGTGGCCGGCGAAGTGGTGCCGCTGCCTGACGGGCGTATTCAGGTCAATACGAGGCTTTGGGATGTGACCGCCAATCAGCAGCTGGCGTCGATTGGCTTCAAGACCCCGCCGGAAAACTGGCGCCGCTCGGCCCATAAGGTCTCCGACTTTATCTATAAGACCATTACCGGCGAGGACGGGTATTTTGATACCCGTGTGGTTTTTGTTGGCGAGTCCGGGCCAAAAACCAATCGCGTCAAAAGGCTGATGATTATGGATCAGGACGGGGCCAACCCGGTGCCGCTGACCGATGGTCTTGATTATGATGTCTTGACCCCGCGCTTTTCACCGACCCAGCAGCAAATCACCTATATGGCTTTGTTTGATGACAGGCCGGCGCAGGTTTATCTTTTCAATATTGAAACCGGCGAGCAGGAATCGATCGGCACTTATCGCGGCATGACCTTTGCCCCGCGCTTCTCGCCCGATGGGCAGCAAGTGGTGATGAGTTTTGAACGTGGCGGCAATACGGAAATTGCGGTGATGGATTTGCGCACACGGAAAATCCGTCAACTGACGAATAATCCGGCAATTGATACCTCGCCTTCCATGTCCCCCGATGGCGATTATATTACCTTTTCATCTGACCGGGGCGGCTCGCAGCAGATCTATGTGATGAACGCCAATGGCTCCAACCAAAAGCGGATCACTTTTGGCGAGGGGCGCTATGGCACGCCGGTCTGGTCGCCGCGCGGGGATCTCATCGCTTTTACCCGTCAATATCAGGGCAGGTTCTATATTGGCGTTATCCGCCCGGACGGGTCGGGAGAGCGCCTGCTGACCGAAAGCTATCTCGATGAAGGGCCGACATGGTCCCCCAATGGGCGGGTTATCATGTTTTTCCGTGAAAATCGCCCCGGAGGGCCGGTTTCCCTGTGGTCTATCGATCTGACCGGCAAGAATTTGCGCCGGGTGCCAACCCCGGGGGAATCGTCAGATCCGGCCTGGTCGCCTTTATTGAATTAGGCAGAACAGCAAATAGGGCCAATTTGTTGCTGGGAGCAGTAAAAACGCTATATTATGCTTAATCTTATTTAACCACGGCGTTTGCCAAAGGGCATAATTTGGTTCAGGATAAAATTTAGGAAAGGTGCCGGACTATTCATTGTTTTAATAATGAGGCACGTTATTTTATCGGGGATTTGATGGGGGCCGGAGGAATTGGTTTCCCCCGAGCTGGAAGTAAACGGCGAACTGGAGAATAGAAAATGCTGTCTCGTAATTCATTTATAGCCGCAGGCATGTTGAGCATCTTGCTCGGCCTGTCCGCTTGTGCGTCCAATCCGAAAGAAGCTGAGCCGCCTGTCACCCGTGATCCGGTTGGGGAAGCGCCGACGCCGGAGCCTGTTGGCCCGATCCCCGGCTCTTGGGAAGATCTGGACCAGAATGTTGGTAGCATTGTCTATTTTGGCTATGACCAATACAACCTTACGCCAGAGGCGCAGGCCGTTCTGGCCCGTCAAGCGGCATGGTTGCAGGAATATCCTGAAACCCGTATCCGCCTTGCCGGTAATTGCGATGAGCGCGGTACCCGTGAATATAACCTCGCCCTTGGGGCACGCCGCGCCAATGCTGCGAAAAATTTCCTTGTCAGTCAGGGCGTGGACCCGGCGCGCATTACCACGATTTCCTTTGGTAAAGAGCGTCCGATTGATCCGGGCTCCAATGAGGCTGCATGGTCCAAAAACCGTAATGCCATGACCACTTTGATGAGTTCTGTAGGCTCTTAAAAACAGCCACAAGACTTGAAAGTCAGAAGTTTTAAGGCAAATGCGTCGGCTTTTGGTCGGCGCATTTGTTGTTTGCCGTTAACATTTTCCGTGAATCTGGCTATGAATCTGGCCAAAATTTCATGACAGAATGAGGCCATGGCCCCATTTTCGGCTCAAATTCCCGGTAAATTGTGGTAGAAGCATGGATCAGGCTGGTGCCCATATGGACAGGTCATTATATTTAGCCATCCAATAAAGAAGGGGTCCTTCATGGCTCATCAATTATTGTCAAAAGCTGCAAGTGTGAGATTTGCGCCTTTTCCCGCCCGTTTTTTTCTGCTGACAGCGATGGCGGCGGTTTTTCTGCTGACAGCCCTTGCGCCTGTGCAGGCGCAAGACTGGACTCCGCGGGAAGCGGAATTACAAGATCGCATTGCGCGGTTGGAAGCGGCGTTACAGGATTTGCAATCCAAGGTGTATTCGGTGGAAACCCCCGGGCCCCAAATACCTTATGAAGATCGCAATTATGATAGCACCGAGGTCTATCCCGACAGCTATGCCAGTGGCGAAGGCGGGGCCAATCTGGCTGTGCGCCTTGATACGATTGAATTGGAAATGCAGCGCTTGACCGGACGGCTGGAACAATTGGCTTATCGCCTTGATCAGCAGTCGCGGGACATTGATGCCCTGACACAGGCGGTGCAGTTAACCGCGGCCAATAGCGGTGGTTATGATGATGCGCATGCTGATGATAGGGGGATGAACGAACCGGTTACCGATGTGCGCAGATTGGATAGTGGTGCCTATAGCAGCGAGGGGCCTTTGCCGGACGCAGATTCGGTTGGTCAGGATGGGGGCAATAGTGATGCGGCCGGCTCTGATATGGATGTCGACACCTATGCCCGCGATCCGGGCGGGCAAACCGGTGCGCCACAGGATTTGCGCTTGCCAATTCTACCGGATGATCCGGGGGCGGCCTATTCCATGGCCTATCAATCCCTGCTTGATGGGCGTTATTCGGAAGCGGAATCCGGGTTTCTGGCTTTTTTGCAGAAATTTCCCGATGATGAGCGCGCCCCTGATGCGCAATTTCGCCTTGGGGAGATTTATCTTGTCACCGGCGCCTATGGCGACGCGGCCACCGCTTTCATCACCCATATTCAAACATGGCCGAATGATATTCGTGCCCCTGAAAGCTATTTGAAACTGGGGACGTCTTTTGCCCGCGCCGGGAAGAAAAAAGAAGCCTGTCAGGTCTTTGGCGCTTTGAAAACCAAATATCCCAAAGCCTCACGCTCGGTTCTGCAACGTCTGGCGATTGAAAGCGACCGTGCCGGCTGCTGATAAAATCTTTGCAAGCGAGGGCGCGGTCTGGCCCCCTTTGACCGGCGATATGTTTTGGCAAAGGCTGGCGCCTTTGCTTGAAGGCCTGCCAGAGGGGCCGTTGATTGCGGCTGTCTCCGGGGGCGCTGATAGCATGGCCTTGTTATATTGGCTGGAAGCCAGCGCCAACCGGCATCAGCGCGATATTCTGGCCGTCACCATTGATCATGATTTGCGCGAAGACAGCGCCAGCGAGGCTGCGGCTGTTGCCTCCTATTGCGGGGTGCGCAATATCCCCCACCGCATTGTTGTGTGGCATGGAGAAAAACCAAAATCGGCCATGCAGGAAAGGGCCCGCGAGGAACGGTATAAGCGGTTATTACGGGTTGCAGGAGAAGAGGGGGCTGCGGCGATTTTGACCGGCCATAGTGCCAGCGATCAGGCGGAGACTTTTTTGGCGCGCTTGGCCCGTGGCTCAGGCATTAACGGCTTAAGTGCCATTGCGGCCCAACGCCGGATGGCCGCCGGACCGGCAGAGCCAATCCCTGTTTTGCGGCCATTGCTTGCCTTTGGCCGACAGCAAATTCGGGCAAGCTGTAAGGCCCATAATATTCCCTTTCATGATGACAGCTCCAATGACGATCCGAAATATGAGCGGGTGCGCCATCGGGCTGTCCTTTCGGCGCTGGCGGCGCAGGATATTCTGCATGAGCAAGCCCTGTGTCGCAGTGCGGCCCGGTTGCAGTGTCAGCAAAGCCTGCTTGATGCGAGCGTGGCGGGATTATTTGCCAATTCGGGCGGGGCATTTCACCCGCAAGGAGCGATTTCCCTACCGCGTGCGGCTCTGCTTGAGGCCCCGTCGGCGTTAACAGAAGCTCTGCTGGAAAAAGCGGCGCAAGCGGTTAGTGGCGCAGCCATGGCCGGGGATAGTGGCGCAGGTCCGGCCTTGCTGGAGGCTGTGAAGCAAAAGCAAAATATGACCCAGAGCGGCGCGCTTATGGTCCAAAAAGCAGATACCATATGGCTGCTGCGGGAACCGGCGGGGGTTTTGGGGCGGGCCGATGGAACCCCGGCAATGGCCCCTGTGAAAATCACGGTTGAAGAAAAGTTAATCTGGGACGGGCGGTTTATTCTGACCCCGCGCCGGGAAGGCTTGTTGGCGCCAATTGGCATGAAAAGTGAAATGATCAAGGGTGTCGGGGCTCTGGCGGGGGCGTTTTTGGCCAGCCTGCCAGCGATCTGGGACGGGAATAATGTTATTGCAGTGCCGAAATTTGTAAAAAACATGAAAGAAGTCGCGAAACTGCCTTGGATAGAGGGCATGACTGACCTAAATATGGTCTCTCTAGTGCCTGAACGGTTTTTGCAGCGCGTGGTAAGATTTTAACACCTCTCATGCTATCCTCATGGCGAAATTGAACAAATATGCCGACCAGCGGATGGTTTTGGCGCTGACAAGGAAAACTTCATGAACGGTCGTAATTGGATTTTTTGGGTATTGATGCTGGTTCTGGCACTGTTTCTGGTACAGGTTTTTTCCGATACCAATTCCGGACCGGTGGCAACCGAGCTGACCTATGACCAGTTTGTCAAGCGCGGCGAAAATGGTGAGATTGCCAAGGCGGATTTCGACAAGAACAAGGTTACGGGCAAGCTCGCCAATGGCGAGGCTTTCACCACAACTGTACCCGAGTTCTCCCAGATTGAAGACAGGCTGGTGGAATGGGGGGTTGAGGTTGATGTCAAGCCCGATGTCGAAATGCCGATATTGTTGAGGGTGCTGATCAATATCTTACCCTTTGTTTTGTTTATCGGCATTATTTTTTACGCCATGCGGCAGATGCAGGGTGGTTCGGGCCGGGCCATGGGCTTTGGCAAATCCCGCGCCAAGCTGCTGACGGAAAAACAAGGGCGCGTTACTTTCGAGGATGTGGCCGGGATTGATGAGGCCAAGGAAGAGTTGGTGGAGATTGTCGAATTTTTGCGCGACCCCATGAAGTTCCAGCGCCTTGGCGGTAAAATTCCCAAAGGGGCATTGCTTATCGGCCCTCCGGGCACCGGCAAGACCTTGCTGGCGCGGGCCATTGCGGGTGAAGCCAATGTGCCGTTTTTCACGATTTCCGGTTCCGATTTTGTCGAGATGTTTGTCGGTGTCGGGGCCTCGCGGGTGCGCGATATGTTTGAGCAGGCGAAGAAAAATGCGCCCTGCATCATCTTTATTGACGAGATCGACGCGGTTGGCCGCTCCCGAGGCGCAGGCCTTGGTGGTGGCAATGATGAGCGCGAGCAAACCCTGAACCAGCTTTTGGTGGAGATGGATGGCTTTGAATCCAATGAAGGCATTATCCTGATTGCCGCAACCAACCGTCCGGATGTTCTGGATCCGGCTTTGTTGCGCCCCGGTCGCTTTGACCGTCAGGTGGTTGTGCCGAACCCTGATGTTGGGGGGCGCGAGAAAATTCTGGCGGTGCATGTTAAAAAAATTCCGCTTTCGCCGGATGTGAATATTCGCACTATTGCCCGGGGTACGCCGGGATTTTCCGGGGCGGATCTGGCCAATCTCGTCAATGAGGCAGCCTTGTTGGCAGCGCGCCGTGACAAGCGCCTGGTTACCAATCGGGAACTGGAAGATGCCAAGGATAAAATCATGATGGGCGCAGAGCGCCGCTCCATGGCGATGTCGGAAAAAGAAAAAGAACTGACCGCATGGCATGAAGCCGGGCACGCGATTGTTGCCATGAATGTGCCTGCCGCCGATCCGGTGCATAAGGCAACGATCATTCCGCGTGGCCGCGCCCTTGGCATGGTGATGCAATTGCCGGAAGGGGATAAATATTCTTTCTCGCTGGAGGAGATGAAATCGCGGATGGCGGTTTTGATGGGTGGCCGGGTTGCTGAAGAATTGAAATTTGGCAAAGAGAAGGTTACCTCGGGCGCTTCGTCTGATATTGAACAGGCGACCAAGCTCGCGCGCGCCATGGTCACGCAATATGGCCTGTCGGAAGAATTGGGGCCGATTGCCTATGCCGAAGAGCAGGGCGAGGTGTTTTTGGGTCAATCCATTGCGCGCTCCAATACTATATCGCCGGAGACGGCCCATAAGATCGAAAAAGAGGTCCGCAATATTGTCGAGGCCGGCTATAAGGAAGCGGTGCGTATTCTGGGTACGGATAAACGCAAGGATTGGGAAACTCTGGCCCTTGGGCTGCTCGAATATGAAACCCTGAGCGGCGAAGAAATTGAGGCCCTGCTGCGCGGCGAGAAGATTTATCGCGAGGATCCGGCTGATAGTGCGCCGGGGGATCCGCCAAGCTCGGTGCCCAGCGCCGGTCCGAAAGCTGATAGCGCAAGTGACAAGGGCGACAAGCCCGCAGGCGACCCCGAACCGCAGGGCGTTTGAATTTTCCAAAATGGAACCTTTCTCTTTCCCCCGCCCCTTGCCAAGGCGGGGGAAATGCTTTGGGGGTGTGCCCGGCCTGAAAACCGCCTATAGTCCTGTTTGCCATATCAAACAGGCAGGCAGAAAAGGGGATATATCATGGCCATTGAATTGAAGGTTTTGGCGCTTGCGGGACTTTTGCAAGTGGTGCAGTTTTTCCTGATGGCGATACCGGCCAATATGGCGCTTGGCCTGAAAATAACTACCGGGCCGCGCGATGAGCCGATCGAATTAAAGGGCATGGCCGGGCGTTTGAAGCGGGCCATGGATAATCACTTTGAAAGTCTTGTCCTGTTTACCCTTGCGGTTGTGGTGGTGGTTCTGGGCGACAAGAGCAGTGCCCTTACGGCCAAAAGTGCCTATGTCTATCTTGCCGCGCGGGTGCTATATGTGCCGGCCTATGCCAGCGGGATTCTCTATGTGCGCTCGCTAATCTGGGGCGTTGGCTTTGGCGCAACCCTGTTGATGCTGATATTGGCGCTGATATCATAAAATTTGTGTGCTGATGGAAAATTTCTCTCTCATGGGCATTGTCAATGTCACGCCGGACAGTTTTTCTGATGGCGGGCGTTTTGACGGGCCTGAAAGCGCCATTGCCCATGCGTTGCGATTGGAGGCAGAAGGGGCGGATATTCTTGATATTGGCGGTGAGTCTACGCGCCCCGGGGCAGAGCCTGTTGGTGTGGAAGAAGAGTTGTCCCGTGTCTTACCGGTGATTGAAGGCTTAAAGGGCAAGACCAAAGCCGCCATTTCCATCGATACCAGAAAGCCGCTTGTGGCCAAGGCGGCCTTTGCGGCGGGGGCCGCGATCTGGAATGATGTCAGCGCGCTTTCCTATGGACCGGATAGTGTGGCGGTGGCCAAGGAATTGGATGGGCGGATTATCCTTATGCATGCCAAGGGCACGCCGGAGAATATGCAGGAGGCACCCCATTATGCGGATGTGATCCAAGAGGTGCGGGATTTCTTTATGGCGCGGATCAGGATTTGCGAACAGGCGGGTATAGCGAAAGACAAACTCGTTCTCGATCCCGGCATCGGCTTTGGCAAAACCCTTGACCATAATATAATGCTGATGCGCAATCTTCGGCAATTTACCGGTCTTGGCCTGCCTGTGCTTTTGGGGGCATCGCGCAAGCGGTTTATTGCGGCGCTGGACCGCGAAGAGGCGGCGCAATCGCGCCTTGGGGGGTCTTTGGCGGCGGTGCTGGCGGCTGCGACTCAGGGGGTGCGCCTGTTTCGGGTCCATGATGTGGCGGCCACCCGACAGGCCCTGAATGTGCATTTTGCCCTTGAGTCCACGGGAAACATGCCGCAACAGGATGTTATGAAGGGGCTGCAAAAAGGTTAACGCTTTTTCTATTTGGGTCTGCTATAATCGGGCATCAATTTCTAATCGGGGAATTTTCATGCGTGGTGATGACGGATTAAAAATGACAAGAGAGATTTTCGGCACGGACGGGGTGCGCGGGCTTGCCAATCGCGGGGCGATGACGCCCCATTCTCTTTTGCGCCTTGGCATGGCAGCGGGGCGCGTATTTCAGCGCGGCGAGCATCGTCATCGCGTGGTGATTGGCAAAGATACGCGGCTGTCCGGCTATATGATCGAGCCGGCCCTGACGGCGGGGTTTACTGCCGCCGGTATGGATGTGTTTTTGCTCGGTCCCTTGCCAACCCCGGCCATGGCCATGCTGACCCGCTCCCTGCGGGCTGATCTGGGGGTGATGATTTCTGCTTCCCATAATCCGTTTCATGATAATGGCATTAAATTTTTCGGTCCCGACGGGTTCAAGCTGTCCGATGAAACCGAATTACAAATTGAGCGCTTGATGGAAGAAGACCCGCAAGCCATTCTCGCTGACCCTTCGGAGTTGGGGCGGGCCAAGCGAATTGACGATGCGGGGGCGCGTTATATTGAATTTGCCAAAGCCACTTTCCCGCGTCGCCTTAATCTGGAAGGCATGCGCATTGTCCTCGATTGTGCCAATGGAGCGGCCTATAAGGTTGCGCCGACGGTGCTGTGGGAATTGGGCGCGGATGTCAAAACCATTGGCGATGACCCTGACGGGTTCAATATCAATCATGGGGTTGGGTCTACCGAACCCCGCAGCATGCAAGAAGCGGTGCTGGAATATCGTGCGGATATTGGCATTGCCCTTGATGGCGATGCGGACCGGGTGATTATTTGTGATGAAAAAGGGCGTCTGATTGATGGCGATCAGATTTTGGCAACCATTGCCACAGCCTATAGGGAAGATGATTGTCTGCGCGGTGGGGGGATTGTCTCGACCGTTATGGCCAATATGGGGCTGGAGAAATATCTTGCTTCGCTGGATCTGACCCTTGAGCGCACCAAGGTGGGTGATCGTTATGTGGTTGAGGCCATGCGGACCAAAGACATGAATATTGGTGGCGAGCCTTCCGGTCATGTGATTTTGCGCGATCATTCAACAACCGGTGATGGTCTTGTAACAGCGTTGAAAATTTTAGGCGTGGTTGTGCGCGAAGGCCGCAGTGCGTCCGAATCCTGTCATCGTTTTGAACCTTTTCCGCAATTGCTGAAATCCCTGCGCTATAAAGGCGGCGCGCCGCTGGACGATGCGGGGGTCAAGCAGGCGATCAAGGATGGCGAGCATCGCTTTGGCGATAAGGGGCGCCTTGTCATTCGCAAATCCGGCACCGAGCCATTGATTCGCGTCATGGCCGAAGGGGAAGACGAGGCGCTGGTCAACAGCGTTGTTGAGAATATCTGCGCAGCCTTGCGGAAAATAATCTAGAGCCCGGTTTTGATTCAATCAAAACCGAAAAGGCTCTGGCGCCTTTTCCTTTCCTCTTTATTTCCTCTTCCTGTAAAAAGATGATAGTCTCCTTGTGACCATTTATGTCCGGTGGTCAGGGAGGACATGATGCAAGCCTTTACCAAAC
Organism: Parvularculaceae bacterium; assembly: GCA_026989615.1. Lineage (GTDB taxonomy): Bacteria > Pseudomonadota > Alphaproteobacteria > Caulobacterales > Parvularculaceae > S012-90. The sequence goes on from JALSJA010000159.1 coordinate 10,931, forward strand.
AGATGCAGGTCGAAAAATCATTGTGATAGCGCACGTTCTCATCATTGCCGGATCGGATTGTTCTGGCGGGGCTGGCATTCAGGCGGATTTGAAGACCGTTATGGCCCTTGGCGGCTATGGCATGAGTGCGATTACGGCCCTGACGGCACAAAATACAAAAGGCGTGCGCGCGGTTCACACGCCCCCGGCTGATTTCCTGCGCCAGCAGATCGAGGCCTGCCTTGAGGATATAGGTGCCGACGCCATAAAGATTGGCATGATCGGTTCGATTGAAAATGCCGAAGTGATAGCAGAAGTTTTACGCGCCAACCCCGACATCCCTGTTGTGCTGGACCCGGTAATGGTGGCCACATCCGGCGCGGCGCTTGGCAGTGATGAAGTGACACAATTTATAAAACAAACGCTTGTGCCTTTGGCGAGCATCATTACGCCCAATATTCCCGAAGCCGAAGCGCTGCTGGGGCGCGGCATAAAAAGCGTTGATGCCGCACTGACAGCCGCGAAGGATTTGCGTGATCTGGGGGCAGGCGCGGTACTTTTGAAAGGCGGTCATGGCAAAGGTAAAATCGTCACTGATATTTTATGGGACGGGCAGGATAGTCATATCTTTGAAAATCCGCGCATTGAAACCCGCTCAACCCATGGCACCGGTTGCACATTGGCCTCGGCCATAGCGGCGGGTACAGCGCAAGGCATGGGCCTGCAAAAGACTTGTGAGCGCGCCATTTCCTATGTGCATCAGGCCATCAGGACGGCTCCCGGATTGGGCGAAGGACATGGCCCGCTCAATCATGGGCTGGAGAAATTTCAACCAAAAGCGATTTCGGGTCGGGTGAAGAAAATGCAATAGAACCTGTTGCAATAATTTCAATGCTGCAAAAGCAGGAAAAGAAGGGACATTATGGCGCAGGAAATTTATCAGATCGATGCCTTTGCCAGCAGGTTGTTTGCGGGTAATCCGGCGGCGGTGATGCCATTGGATGAATGGCCCGATGACGGGCTTTTGCAAAATCTGGCGATTGAAAACAATCTTTCGGAAACCGCCTTTCTGGTTGCCGCAGGAGAGGGGCGCTATGAATTGCGCTGGTTCACTCCGGCTCAGGAGGTGGCACTTTGCGGTCATGCGACTTTGGCAAGTGCACATTTTCTGTTTGCGGAAAAAGGTTTTTCCGGCAGCGAGATTATTTTTGAAACCCGCAGGAGCGGAGAGCTTGTTGTCAGGCGTGTTGGTGACAGTCTCTATCAGCTGGATTTGCCTGCCTATGATTGCGCCCCTGATGAAAAGGCTGATATGGGGCTTATGGCAAACATTCTCGGGCACAGGCCAGAGGCTTACTTCAAGGGCGAGTTTCCCATGGCGGTTTTTGCCAGCGCTGATGAAGTTATCTCTCTGACACCGGATTTTTCGGCCATGCGCCAACTTGCCCATTATGAGCATCCGGGTTCGATTCTGGTCACGGCGCCGGGTGAGGGAGGCGTAGATTTCATTTCACGTTTTTTCGCGCCGGGCCTTGCTATTGATGAAGACCCGGTGACCGGCTCGGCCCATTGCCAACTTGCGCCTTTTTGGGGCGAACGCCTCGGCAAGACTACGCTTAGCGCTTTTCAGGCTTCGAAAAGAGGCGGGGAGCTTGAATGCAGGGTTGCGGGTGAACGCGTTTATCTGACCGGTTCCGCCATCACTTTCCTGCGTGGGGAAGTTCTCATTTAGGATTCTCTGTAATTATCTGTTGACCATACCCCGCACGCAAGGCAATGCTGTCAGCGGGCCACGCCGTCCCAACGCGGCGCGACCTATCTGTGAGGATAGGAGATAAAAATGACAGATAGAATAACCGTAAAGCCGGAGGCGCGTCCGCGTGTTCCGAATTTTTCTTCCGGTCCCTGCACCAAAAGGCCGGGTTTTTCCCTAAGACAATTGGATTCCGCGCTATTGGGCCGCTCTCATCGTGCCGCCCCGAGCGTTGCCCGCCTGCAAGAGGTGATAAACCGCTCGCGGGCGCTGGCGGGCATTCCTGAAGATTACAAAATTGCGATTGTCCCCGCTTCCGATACCGGCGCGGTGGAACTGGCTCTATGGTCCTTGCTCGGCCCCAAGCCGGTGACGGTGATCGCGTGGGAAGCCTTTGGGCAGGACTGGGTGACGGATACGGTAAAGCAATTAAAACTGGACCCCGATGTGCGAACAGCGCCGTTTGGGGAATTGCCGATGCTTGAAAATATCCCCCTTGAGAATGATGTCATCTTTACCTGGAATGGCACCACGTCGGGGGTGCGGGTGCCTGATGCCAACTGGCTGGGGGAGGGGCGCGAGGGGCTGGTCATTTGCGATGCCACTTCGGCGGTGTTTGCCCAGAAGATTGATTGGCAAAAGCTCGATGTCATCACATGGTCTTGGCAAAAAGTGCTGGGCGGCGAGGCGGCCCATGGCATGCTGGTGCTAAGCCCCAAAGCGGTGGCGCGATTGGAGAGCTATACGCCCCCATGGCCTTTGCCCAAGCTGTTTCGCCTGACCAAAGACGGGAAACTGAATGAGGCTATTTTTGCTGGCAAGACCATCAACACCCCGTCCATGCTGGCGGTGGAAGATTGTCTTTATGCCTTAAAATGGGCCGAAGAAATTGGCGGCTTACCGGCCATGATGGCGCGGTCCGATGAGAGCCTTGCCCATATTGAAGCTTGGGTGGCGGGCCGGGACTGGGTTGCGTTCCAGTGTGCTGACAAGGCTTTGCGCTCCAATACCGGGGTGTGTTTGCGTTTTGCGGCACCGGCGGTGACGGCTTTGCCGGAAGATGAACAACGGGCTTTGGCGAAAAATATGGTCGCCCTGTTGGAAAAAGAGGGTGTCGCATTTGACTTCGGGGCTTATCCCAAAGCGCCGCCGGGCTTGCGCATCTGGTGCGGGGCCACGGTTGATCCTTGCGATGTCAAAGCCCTGCTGCCATGGCTCGATTGGGCCTATGGCCAGCTTCGCCCGTCCATTTAGTGTTTTCAAAAAAGAGATTTTTCCATGCCTAAAATTGTCATTTCCGACAAGCTCAGCCCTTTGGCTGTCGATATTTTCAAACAGCGCGGGCTCGATGTTGTTTTCGATCCCGATCTTGCCAAAAATCCTGAAAAACTGGCCGAGGCTTTGCGCGATGCCGATGGATTGGCCATTCGTTCGGCGACCAAAGCCACAGCCAAAATCATAGAGGCGGCCCCAAATTTGAAAGTCATTGGCCGCGCTGGCATCGGTGTTGACAATATCGACATTGCCGCCGCCACCAATGCCGGCATTGTTGTTATGAACACGCCTTTTGGCAATGCCATCACCACGGCGGAACATGCCATCGCCATGATGTTCGCGATTGCCAGGCAAATTCCCGAAGCCAGCAGCAGCACCAAGCAGGGCAAATGGGAAAAATCCCGTTTCATGGGGGTTGAACTTCATGGCAAGGTTTTGGGTCTTATCGGGTGCGGCAATATCGGCTCCATCGTGGCCGACCGCGCCAATGGGCTGAAAATGAATGTTGTTGCCTATGACCCCTATCTGACGGAAGAGCGGGCTATAGAGCTGGGGGTTGAGAAGGTTGATCTCGATACCATGTTGGCGCGGGCCGATTTCATTTCCTTGCATACGCCTTTGACCGAGCAGACCCGCAATATTCTGTCCGCCGAAAACCTTGCCAAGACCAAAAAGGGGGTGCGCATTATCAACTGCGCCCGGGGCGGGCTCATCGATGAAGAGGCTTTGCATGAAAAGCTGGAAGCCGGTCATGTGGCGGCGGTGGCGCTGGATGTCTATGCGCAGGAGCCGGCGCGGGAACATAAATTATTTGACCACGCACAGGTCGTTTGCACGCCGCATTTGGGAGCCGCTACCAATGAGGCACAGGAAAATGTAGCCATTCAGATTGCCGAGCAAATGTCGGATTATCTCCTCAAAGGGGCGGTTAGCAATGCGCTGAATATGCCATCGATTACGGCCGAAGAAGCGCCGCGCTTAAAGCCGTGGATTGCCTTGGCGGAAAATCTCGGCAGTTTTGTGGGGCAGCTTACCCGTTCCGGCCTCACCGCCATTGAAATCATCTATGAAGGCAATGCGGCGAAGTTGAACATCAAGCCGCTGACCGCGACTATTATCGCCCATGTGTTGAAGCCGATGTTGCAAGGGGTGAATATCGTCAATGCGCCAATGATTGCGGGGGAGCGCGGTATTAATGTTACTGAAAGCGTGAGCGACAAGGCGCAAAATTATGACGGTTTAATCACCATACGGATTACTACCGACAAGCAGACACGTCATGTCTCGGGCACCTTGTTTGGGGGCACGCCGCGTATTGTCGATATAAAAGGGGTGGCCATGGAGGCGAGCTTTGCGCCTTTCATGCTCTATGTCACCAATGAGGACAGGCCCGGCTTTATCGGGCGGCTTGGCTCGGTGCTGGGGGAGGCGGGGATCAATATTGCCACTTTTAATCTTGGCCGATCCCATGAAGGCGGGGAAGCTATTTGCTTGACCGCAATTGATGCCGGGTTGTCGGATGATGTATTGCAATCTATTCGTGAATTACCCAATGTTCGGCAGGCGCAGGGGCTGCAATTTTGACAATTTGCCGGGCGAATATAAGCTTTCATTTGAAATCCCCTGATTGGCAGGGGATATTCAAATGGAGTGACTGGATATGGGATTATTTGGATTTGCAAAAAGTGCCGGGGAGCGGCTCGCCAAAGCGGGCGCTAATTTCGGTGAGGCTATCAAGGATCGGGTGACGGGCAATGCGCCGGATGTAAAGGATCTGAAGGTTGAAGAAAAAAATGGCAAGGTCGTGCTGGAAGGCAAGGTGAAGACACAGGCCGAAGCGGAAAAGGCGATTATTGCGGCGGGCAATAGTCAGGGTGTGGAAGAAGTCGAATCGCGCCTTGAGGTTGAGGAAAAAGCGGACCCGGCCGTGTTTTATACGGTCAAGCCCGGCGACAGCCTGTCGAAAATCGCCAAATCGCATTATGGCGACGCCATGCGCTATCCGGAAATATTCGAGGCCAATAAGCCGATGCTTTCGGACCCCGATAAAATCTATCCGGGGCAGGTATTGCGTATTCCGGGCGCGTAAAACCTGATATCAACACTGATTTGAAAAAGGCCGAGGGGAGATGTCCCGCTCGGCCTTTTTTGTTGGGATAGAAAACTATCGCGGCGGGATCACTTCTTCGGGTTTTTCGATCATGACATAAACGGTGATGTTATCGCTAAAGCCGGAAAGGGATTTGCGGCCTATGCTCATAAGGGCAAGATCAAAGCTAATCTCGACGGGACGATAGGTTTCTCCAGAGCGGCCTTGTTGCGGGAGCATTTGCCGATGGCCGGTTATGGTCAGGAAAGGGGCTATGTCCACGCTTTCCACCGGTTCGGGGGCATCGGCATAAAGAGCATCGGAATGGCGATTATTGATCCATTTGCTGATGGATTTTTCGCTCTCGCTATCGGCAAAGCGATGCAAGGCGCCCTCAATCTCGCCGCCCATATCATGGTTGGGGATGCGCAAGGCCAGAATCAGATTTTCATCATCGAAAATATAAAAGCGCTGGGTTGGCCCATATTGATAAAGTGAATAATAGGATTTGACTTCAAATTTCCGGGCATTTTCAACTGAAAGCGTTGCCTTGGTTTCGGCTATAGGGGGCAGGTCCTTATCGGTTGCAGCTGTGGTCATCGCTTCACAGCCGGCGACAAAGCCTGCTGACAGAAACAGGGCCAGAGCAGAAAGTTTTGGGAAAAGTTTTGCGGATTGTATGATCGGCATGAGCGTTTCTCCTTGAGGGATCACTATAGCATGGTTTCACCACGAAAGGGGCAAAATTCTATTCATGAATTTGCCCCTCATGGCGCGCCCCTGATCCTAATCTGCTTGCAGGCGCGCAATTTGCAGTTCCAATCGTTTAATCTCGCGCAGACTTCGATTGGTCTCCATGCGCATCCAGCTCCATAGCTTGATCATCATTTGTGATGAGGCTGTGACCCACGCCAAGCCGCCCCATTTCAGCATGGCGGTTATGTCGTCAGCCACGACAAATTTCCAAACCGCATAGACAGCAATGATTGTTAATAGGGTACCCATCGCAAGGGTGGCGATGGAGAGCCAAGCGAGTTTGCCCTGAAACAGGCTACCGAGCTGTCCGAGCAATCCCTGCTCTTCAAATTGTGCCATCAGCGCGCGGTCTTCTTCGCTCAAGGCCGCTTGTATTTTCTTATCAAGATCATCCATTGTCATCTCCTTTTAGGCTGGCATGTAATTTCTTGCGGGCATGCATCAGGCGGGTTTTTACGGTACCCGCCGGAACCGAAAGCGCCACAGCAATTTCTGTGATGCTAAACTCTTCGAGGTAAAACAAACCAATGACAACGCGCTGCTTTGTTGGAAGTTGGCTTATGGCCCGATGAAGCGGGCTGCTATCGGCTTGTGCCTCCATCCGGTTTGCGCTCTCGCCTGTCGCTTTTGGTTCTGCGGCGTAGGCGGCTTCTGTCCGGCGCTTCCTTTGCACACGGCCTATGGCATCTGCGGCGCGGCGCGAAATAATCCGAAAGGCCCAGGCCGGAAAAACGCGAGGGTCTTTTAGGGTGGGCAGGCCACGGACAATATCCGCCCAGCCGTCCTGCACCACATCCAAAGCCATTTCAGCATCGCCGGTTAGGCGAAAAGCATGGGCCAGAAGCCGCTTTTGCCAGCTCTCGGCAAGGCGGGCAAAGGCCTTGCGGTCGCCCGCTTTGGCAGAGGCCACGAGATATTCATCTAATATGCGTGACCGGCTGCGCCCCATGGCATCTGCTCCTTGATCTTTTGTATGATATATAAGTCGGGGGCCGGGGGATATGGGTTCAAAAAAAACCGCAAAAGAGGGTTAAACCGTGGGTTTGAGACCATTATCTCTCAACAAGCCCCCCCGAATCGGGGCCTTAAGAATGGCATAGCAAAGGATGAAATCTCGATTCTGGGCCAATCTTTAATCTATGCCAAGGGCCACGACCGCAGCAATATTTTAGTGCTCGCGGCAATTCGCTGGGGCGAATGCCTTCGCGAGGGCAGCGCATAAGCGCCGACGCCCGGTCGGGCTTGCAAGCAGGACAATACACGCGATGTAGTGCGCGAGCGTAAAAGGAAAAAACATGGCAGATGTAGCGGTAATCGGCGCGCAATGGGGGGATGAGGGCAAGGGCAAGCTGGTTGACTGGTTGTCGGCCCGGGCCGATGTGGTGGTGCGGTTTCAGGGTGGCCATAATGCCGGGCATACGCTGGTGATTGATGGCGAGATTTTTAAACTTTCGCTGCTGCCATCGGGGATTGTGCGGGATGGCAAAATGTCGGTGATTGGCAATGGGGTGGTGGTTGACCCATGGGCCTTGCTTTCTGAAATGGAGCGGTTGAAAAATCAGGGGGTCAAGATCACTCCGGCCAATTTAATGATTGCCGAAAATGCCAGCCTGATTCTGCCTTTGCATGGGGAATTGGACAAAATGCGCGAAGAGGCGGCGGGGGCGGGGAAGATTGGCACCACCGGGCGCGGTATTGGCCCGTCCTATGAAGACAAGGCCGGACGCCGCGCGATCAAGCTGGTTGATCTGGCTTTCCCTGAAAGCCTGCCACAGAAAATCGAACGCCTGCTGACCCACCACAA
>JALSJA010000160.1 GCA_026989615.1 Parvularculaceae bacterium
CAAAGACCAATGGCTGGCCGAAACCTAAAACCGCAATGATCGCCACAAAAGCCAGCAACAGGAAGGGCCGCACAAATCCCCAGGACAGCGACACCACAAAAACCTTGTGAAAAGCCTGCCCATATAAAGAGCCAACCCGCAATAGCGCCAAAGCCGGGATGCTCAACATGGAAAGCACTATGGACAGGCCAATATCCATGCCCCGTCCGGCAATAAAAAACACCAAAAGCCCATAGGCAAACATCACCAGAAGCAGCATGCGCAAAAACACCGCGCCACTATGGCGGACAAAAGCGTGGGCGCTTTGCAAATCACCCTGCTCCAATGGCTGTTGCAAAAAACGGATGGCCACATTTTCAAGGTTCAAGGTCATCAGCACCGAAAACATGAAGGCGTAAGCGGTGAGCGTCAGCACCAGCCCCACATCTTCCTGTGGCAGAAGCCGGGTCAACACCAGAACATACAAGAAATTGGCCACCGCCCCCCCAAGACGCACCCCCAAAACCCCCATAGAGCGCCACAAAGCGAGGCGCCGCAAAGCGTGCCTTTCCTCTTCGCCCGGTATGCCAGTCCCGAAAAGGCCAGCAAATAGGCGGGAAATACGGTTTTTTCCCCTATCGGAACGGGTGTTGGCCATGATTTAACAACCCTGAAATGAAATCTGCCCTATAATAGGCCTGCTCTTGTTCAAAAATCATTAACCAAAAGCCTGAAGGCCGATCATGTTACGGGATACTTTGCGGGATTTGAAAAATGGCGATGCGCCAAAGCGTCTGGCAGACCGGCTCTATGAGCGCGGCATTGTCTATGTCCATGTGCCCAAATGTGCCGGCAGTTCCGTAGAGCGCGCCCTGCGCAGCAAATATCGCCTGTCGCGCAAATTAATGGACTCGGAAGCCAGCTTCAGCGCTGCCGCCAAAGAATTTGGGGCCATCCCCGATGATGATAATCGCCACGCTATTTTGCAAAAGGCCAGCGAGATGCGCCGCAACCTGCTGCATTATTATCTGGCCAAGGGTGTAAAATGTATTACCGGCCACGCCCCTTTGGGGACCAATACTATCGAGGCCTATAGAGAGACTTATGATTTTGTTACCGTTTTGCGCGATCCCGAACAGCGCTTTCATTCGCACCTTGCCTATAATTTGAATGGCGGTGGCGGCCATGGGGCGATCCATGAAGAAATTGACAGCTTCCTGGCCCGCCCGCGCGCTGTCACCATGGGCGCGCTTTATGTGAAATATTTTTCCGGCCTCTCCATGAATGATGATTTTTCCACCCGTGCCGCTATCGAGGCCAGCCAGAATGCTTTGGAAAAAATGGCTGTCATCGGTTTTGTTGACGCTATGGAAGATTTTGCCGATGACCTGACCTGCCTGACCGGCAGTCAAATCTCGATTGGCCTGCATAATCCCACAGAAAAAAGCCGCAAACAGGCCTTGCAACTAAATGACGCCCAGAAAGCCCGAATCAAGATTCTGGTCGCCCCCGACCGGGAGATCTATGATTGGGCGAGAAAACGGTTTTTTACAGCCATAAAATCCACGGATTCCGCAAAACAAAACGCCGTATAACAGCTATCTATCTGAATTTCATGATAAAATCACCCTGTCGGGACTTTTCCCCAATAGGTTGAATTTACTGGATTATGATATAACATTGATATAACATGGCCCTGCTGCGGGGCATGAAGGCCTCATTAGAGCGTTTCCGGGATAAGTGGATACCGGTTATCCGTCCGGAAACGCGTCCAAATAAAAATTTGGAGCCCGGTTTTGATACTAATCAAAACCGAAAAGGCTCTAAAGGGAGGCACTCATGGCCCATGACAATATTGATCTATCAACCCTGACCAGAAATGAACTATTGGTGTTCGAGGCTCTCAAGGAAAGTGATAGCCCTATGAAGGCCTATGATGTTCTGGATGTGCTGAAAAGCCATGGGGTGCGCGCACCAATGACGGTCTATCGGGCGCTTGAGGGCTTGGAAGAAAAAGGCATTGTCCACAAGCTCGACGCCTTAAACGCTTTTGTCCTATGCAGTCATGACCGCCCCCATCAGGTGCAATCCTTCCTTGTCTGCTCCGAATGCGGCATGGTGCAGGAAATCTCGCCGGAATTACGCGAAGCCCCGCAGGTAGAAGATAAGATTCTCGGGGTCGTGCGCGCCACCGGCTTTCAAATGCGCGAAGCACGCCTCGAAATGAAAGGCATCTGCCAAAAATGCACCGGCAAACAAAGCGCCCATAACACCGCCGCTGAATAGGCAGTCCCAAAAACACATGAAGCAAGACAAGAGGGGATAAACTTATCCCCGTCACAGCCTCCTACCTTAAATTAGGCACTCTTCTTTAGCCGGTTTTGCCACAGGCATTTTTCGCCTGTCAGGAGAGATGCGTTCATGGCCAACACCCCCAATCTCAATCTTCCTTATATTGCCGCAGCGCAAGCGCAAAAACATGTCACCCATAATGAGGCCTTGCGCGCTCTTGATGCAGTGGTGCAGCTTGCTGTCCTTGACAGAGACCTCACGACGCCGCCCATAAATCCCGATGAAGGTGATCGCTATATCATTGCCGCGCCTGCCAATAGCCAATGGGCAGGCTTCGAAAACCAGATTGCCGCATGGCAGGATGGCGCTTGGGCCTTTTATCCGCCGCAACAGGGCTGGCTTGCATGGGTTGGTGACGAAGCACAGCTTTATGGTTGGGATGGCAATGCATGGATTATGGCCAGCGGTGCTGTTAATCCGGCCCCGCTGGTCGGCATCAACACCACCGCAGACAACATAAACCGCCTCTCCCTTTCTTCCCCTGCCTCATTGTTCAACCACGAAGGCAGTGACCATAGGATAAAGGTCAACAAAAATGCAATTACCGATACGGCCGCCCTCCTG
>JALSJA010000161.1 GCA_026989615.1 Parvularculaceae bacterium
ATCTGGTTGCGGAATTTGATGGGATGGAAGTCGCAAAAAGTGCTTAAAACTTAATGATTTCAGCCTGTTATCATTTTATTCAGGCTGTTTGCTAAGACTTTCTTAAGTCCTGTTATTCTATCACAATTCACTTGTTAATAGGCGCTATGGCGGGCATAATGGCCGCGTGCTTCGGGGGGCCTTGAAGCGTTGCGGGCTGGTATTTCCCGACAGTCAAAAAGTCGGGCATTAGGGGTAGTTGATGGATTTTATTGCCAATATTGATTGGGCCGCCCCTGCGGTATTGGCCAGTCTGGCGGCTGCATCCATTGCGACATTGGGGCTTGTGGCCGTATGGCGTAATTCCGGTTGGGCTGAACGCAATAGCGCCTATTTTGCTGCCTTTGCTGCGGGTGTCCTGCTGACAACGGCTATTTTTCTTATTCCCGAAGGGTTGAAGAGCAGCATTTACGCGCCATTCCTCGTGCTGTTTGGCTATTTCCTGCTTTATTTCATCAATATGCTGATTGACGGGAATGAGAAAGGCACCACCAATGCCCTGGTTCCTTTTCTGGCGGTCGGGTTTCACTCCTTCATTGATGGCTTTGAATATGGCGTTCTATTTGGCCATGATGAATATGTGGGCTTGATGGCCTCTGCGGGATTGATTGCCCATGAATTTGCTGAAGGGGTATTGCTGTTTGCGCTTTTGCGCCTTTGCGGTCTTGGTCGCAATGGGGCTGTCATCTTCGCCTTTATCGGTGCGGCGCTGACAACGCCCATGGGAGCCATTGCCTCGCAGGTTATTTTAAGAGAGCTTGAGCCGGATATTATTGATATGCTGCTATCGGTGGCAGCCGGGGCTTTGCTTTATGTGGGAGCGACCCATTTGACCAGCCATATGCGCGAAGGGCAAAAGCACACAACGCTGTTGGCCTATGTGTTGGGACTATTATTGGCGCTTGGTCTGACCTTTGTGCATGTGACATCGCAAGAAGGCTATGGCAGCCATTCCAGTGTTGAAATGGAAGATCAATAAACACCTATTGGCGAGGAATTCAGGGCACAAAAAAGCACCGCGAAAAGGGCAATATATCCGCGGTGCTTTCTTGAGGTTTGGACGGTAACTGGTGGGCCTACCATCCTGCCTGACAACACTGCATGCCACGTTATATACTCGGGGAGGCGTGACATGATTGCGCTACGAAGGTGTGTTCGTCAGTACTGCAACCATAGATTGCAGAGATTAATAAAAGGTCAATAGGTTAATTAAACTGTTTGGCAACCCTGATTTTTCTGTCATGGGGGTGAACAAGTTTTGGATCAGCCAATCAAAACCGGGCTCTAAGTCTTTGTTTTCGAGCACTTCTTGTCCGAAAACCGGCCTCATCCTGAGCTTGTCGAAGGACCCACTTTTCGCAGAAGTGCTCTAGGTGATTGTAATCTGGCGGTTTTTCCGGCAAGACCCGATTTCGATTTTTTTTAAGGATGGCTGATGAAATCCGCAATTTCGGATAATAAATTACAGGGCAAAGCGCTGGTTCTGTTTTCCGGTGGGCAGGATTCGGCCATTTGCCTCGCTTGGGCGCTTGAGCGTTTTGCCCATGTGGAGACGGTAGGGTTCGCCTATGGGCAGATTCACGAAGTTGAAATGAGTGCCCGGCAAGAGGTTCTGGAGCTTTACCGGACATTCAAACCCGAATGGGCAGAGCGCTTGGGGGTGGATCATATTGTTGATCTGGCTGGTCTTGGGGCGATAAGCGAGACAGCCCTGACCCGCGAGCAAGCGATTGTGATTGATGGCGACGGCCTGCCGACGACTTTTGTTCCGGGACGCAATCTGGCCTTTTTGGTTTATGCGGGGGCGCTTTGCTTTGCCCGCGATATTCCAACGCTGGTGGCGGGCATGTGCCAGACGGATTTTTCCGGCTATCCCGATTGCCGCCAAGATACACTGGATGCGCAAATGCGGGCGCTCAGCCTTGGGCTGGATCGGGATCTGTCATTGGTGACGCCGCTCATGCATTTGACCAAAGGGCAAAGCTGGACCTTGGCAGAGCAGATTGGCGGGCCGGTGCTGGTGGCGCTGATCAACAAGCATAGCCATAGCTGTTATCGCGGTGGACGCGAGGCGCATGCATGGGGCTATGGGTGCGGTGATTGCCCCGCTTGTGATTTGCGCGAAAAAGGCTGGCAGGATTATCTTGCGGGTGCGCCTTTGCCGGAGGCTTTTACGCCATGACCTATAGCGTCAAAGAAATTTTCTATACTTTGCAAGGGGAAGGCACCCATACCGGGCGGGCTGCCGTTTTTATGCGTTTTACCGGATGCAATTTATGGTCCGGGCTGGCGCGCGATCGCGCCAAGGCAGTGTGTCATTTTTGCGATACTGATTTTATTGGCACGGATGGCCCCGGCGGCGGAAAATTCGACCATGCCGAAGACTTGGCCCGGCGGGCGGCGCAGGAATGGCGCGACCATATGGGACAAGGGGGCCAGCCCTTTATTGTGCTTACCGGCGGCGAACCTTTGCTGCAGGTGGATGGCCCGCTATTGCAGGCTTTGAAAGCAGCGGGTTTTGAAATTGCCGTTGAAAGCAATGGCACGATTGCGGCTCCGGAAGGCATTGATTGGCTGTGTATCAGCCCCAAGGCCGATGCGCCGCTGGTGCAGCGCTCCGGCGATGAATTGAAACTCGTCTATCCGCAAGAGCTGGCCCCGCCGGAGCGGTTTGAAAATCTCGATTTCGGGGCTTTTTTCCTACAGCCCATGGACGAGGCTCTGGACGGCAGCGGGTTTTCCCGCCATATAACCGCAACCATTGAATATTGTCAGGCCCATCCCAAATGGCGCTTGTCATTGCAGACCCATAAGATTATCGGCATTCCC